>NZ_JBCLVN010000070.1:0-26084 GCF_039548315.1 Cellulomonas olei | reverse complement strand
GCACCGCGACCCCAGGCCGCACCGCGACCGCAGACCACGGCACGCCCCGCCGCGGCCCCCCGGTCCGCGGCCGCCCCCACGCCGACGGCTCGTCCGTCGGCGACCCCCCGCCCGACGTCCGGCCCCTCGGCCGGGTCGACGGCGGCGCCGACCCCGCGGCCCGCGCCGCGCCCGGCACCCACCCCGCGTCCCTCGGCTCGACCGGCCCCCCGTGGCCAGTCGTCCGGCGGCGGGAACGCCTGACCCGCACCACCACGCCCTGATCCCACCGGGTCCGGACGGACGAGTCGCGCCCCGGCGCGATGCGACGACAAGGAGAGACGGCAGCCATGCCGAAGAACAAGACGCACTCCGGTGCGAAGAAGCGCTTCCGGATCACCGGGAGCGGCAAGGTCATGCGCGAGCAGGCGAACGCCCGCCACCTGTTCGAGCACAAGTCGAGCCGTCGCACGCGCCGCCTCGCCTCGGACCAGGTCGTCTCCGCGGCCGACGCCCCCCGTATCAAGAAGCTGCTCGGCAAGTGACCGTCGGCGCGTGAGCGCCACGGCACCCCGCCGACCTGAGAACAGAGCAAGGAGCATCACGTGGCACGCGTGAAGCGGGCGGTCAACGCCCAGAAGAAGCGCCGGGCAACTCTCGAGCGCGCCAGCGGCTACCGCGGGCAGCGCTCGCGCCTGTACCGCAAGGCCAAGGAGCAGGTCACCCACTCCCTCGTCTACGCCTACCGCGACCGCAAGGTCCGCAAGGGCGACTTCCGCAAGCTGTGGATCCAGCGGATCAACGCGGCGGCGCGCGAGCAGGGCCTGACCTACAACCGCCTGATCCAGGGCCTCAAGCTCGCGGGCGTGGAGGTCGACCGCCGCGTGCTGGCCGACCTGGCCGTCAACGACGCCCCGGCGTTCAACGCCCTGGTGCAGGTGGCCAAGGACGCGCTGCCCGCGGACGTCAACGCGCCACGCGCCGCGGCCTGACACCGAGCGAGCACCCCGGGCCCGGCGGACCTCCGCCCTGCGCCCGACCGACGGACCCCCGGCAGCCCTCGCGGCTGCCGGGGGTCCGTCGGTCGTCCGGGAGGACGTCCGGCCCGGGGAGATCTCGCGGGGAGGACGTCGCGCCCGGGGAGGCCCTCGCCCGGGAGGTGGGGCGGTGCCCGAGTGCGGGAGGATGGGGGACGTGTCCCGTGAGCTGCAGCCCGTCGTCCCGGAGAACCACCCCGCGCGCAGCGGGCCCTCGCTGCTGACGAACCTGCACTCCGACCGCGTGCGACACGTGCGGGGCCTGGTCGCGCGGGCGGGGCGGCGGCGCGCCGGGCGGTTCCTGGCGGAGGGACCCCAGGCGGTCCGGGAGGCGGTGCGCTGCACGCCGTGGCTGGTCCGGGACGTGTACCTGACGCCCGAGGCCGTCGAGCGGCACCCGGAGATCGCCGAGGACGCCAGCGGGCTGTACGTGCACCTCGCGTCCCCGGCGGTGCTCGACGCGATGTCCGCGGACGCCCAGGGCGTGCTCGCGGTGGTGGACCTGCCCGCCGAGGGCGTCCCCGCGGAGCGCCTGACGGGGCCGCTCGCCGCCGCGGCACTGCCGGAGGTCCTCGCGGGCCGGCCCCGGCTGGTGGCGGTGCTCGCACGGGTCCGTGACCCCGGCAACGCCGGCACGGTGATCCGGGTGGCGGACGCCGCCGGCGCGGACGCCGTCGTCATCGCGGGTGACAGCGTCGAGGCGACGAACCCCAAGGTCGTCCGGTCGACGGCGGGGTCCCTGTTCCACCTGCCGGTGGTCTCGGGCGTGCCGGTGGCCGAGGCGGTCGCGGCGGTGCGCGGCGCGGGGCTGACGGTGCTGGCGGCGGACGGCGCGGGGGACCTGGACCTGGACGACCTGCAGGACGCCGCCGCCCGCGCCGGGGGTGCGGCGCCCGTGGACGCCGTCGCCGCCGCCGGGGGCACGCCGGGGGACCCCGACCTGCGCGCCGCGACCGCGTGGCTGTTCGGCAACGAGGCGTGGGGCCTGCCCGCGGTGGACCGCGACCTGGCGGACGCCGTCGTGCGGGTGCCGCTGCGCGGCCGGGCGGAGTCGCTGAACCTGGGGACGGCGGCGGCCGTCTGCCTGTACGCGTCCTCGCGCGCGCACCGCTGACCGGCCCCGCGCGCCCGCGAGCCCGGGCGGACGCGGCGACGCGGTTCCGGCCACGACGACCCGCGGCCCGTGCGGCATGCTGGCCGGGTGCGCGTCTTCGCAGGTCTGTGGCCGACGCCGCAGGTGCGTCGTCACCTGGCGTCGGCGCTCGTGACGGCCGTCGGCGTGGACGCCGAGGACTCGCCCGGCCGCTCGGGCCCGCAGGGCGTGCGGTGGACGGCCGCGGAGAACTGGCACGTGACGCTCGCGTTCTACGGGGACGTCGGGGAGAGCGTCGCGGAGCTGCTGGCGGGGGAGCTCGCGGCGGTGGCGGCGGGCACGAGCCCGTTCGGGCTGTCACTGACGGGGGCCGGCGTCTTCGCGCACCGCACGCTGTGGGCCGGCGTCGGCGGGGAGGTCGAGGCCGTCCACGGTCTGGTGGCCGCGTGCCGGGAGGCGGGCGAGGCGGTGGGCGCGCGCCAGGACGACCGCGCGCGGTCCCGGCCCCACGTGACGCTCGGCCGCGCGGTGCCACCCCGGGGGTCACGCCGTCGGACCGAGGGCCCGGACCCGGCCGACCTCCTCGTGCACGCGCTGGCGGTCTACCGGGGCCCGGCCTGGCCGGTGCGCGAGCTCGTGCTCGCGGAGTCGCGGCCCGGCGAGGGGCGCGCCGGCGGTCCGCTGTACCTGCCCCTGGGGGCGTGGACCCTCGGCGGCTGAGCGCCGGGGTGTGGCACCATGGCGCGCATGACGTCCCAGCCGCGCACCAGCCGCCGATTTCCCGGGCCCGTGCCCGGGGCGCGGCGCTGACGCGCGGCACCTGACCTCCGCAGGGCGGACGGTCCGGAGTCCCCGGCACGGGCGCCACTAGACTCGCCCGTCGGCCGGTCGTCGCGTGCACGCGACCTCCCGGCCCGCCGATCCCGCCTGGAAGGTCCGGATGTCCACGCCCGACACACCCCTGTCCCCGCTCGACGCCGACGCCGTCGAGCACGCCCTGTCCGACGCGCTCGCGGCCGTCGCCGCCGCGGGCGACCTCGACGAGCTCAAGTCCGCCCGGCTCGCGCACACCGGCGAGCGCAGCCGGCTGGCGCTCGCCAACCGCGCGATCGGCGGCCTGGCCGCGGCGGACAAGGCCGTCGCCGGCCGCACGGTCGGCCAGGCGCGCGGCCGGCTGAACGCCGCGATCGCCGCGCGCGAGGAGCAGCTGGCCGCCGAGCGCGACGCCCGCGTGCTCGTCGAGGAGGCCGTGGACGTCACGCTGCCGTCCGACCGGCGCCCGCGCGGTGCCCGGCACCCGCTCGAGCTGCTGCAGGAGCGCGTCGCGGACGTGTTCGTGGCGATGGGCTGGGAGATCGCCGAGGGTCCCGAGGTCGAGGCCGAGTGGTTCAACTTCGACGCGCTGAACTTCGGCCCGGACCACCCGGCGCGGCAGATGCAGGACACGTTCTACGTCGCGGCGCCCGAGGGCGAGCCCGACCCGCACCTGGTGCTGCGCACGCACACCTCGCCCGTGCAGGCGCGCAGCCTCCTGGAGCGTGAGCTGCCCGTGTACATCGCCTGCCCGGGGCGGGTGTTCCGCACCGACGAGCTCGACGCCACGCACACGCCGGTGTTCCACCAGGTGGAGGGGCTGGCGGTCGACAAGGGCCTGACCATGGCGCACCTCAAGGGGACGCTGGACCACTTCGCGCGGGCGATGTTCGGCCCCGAGGCGCGCACCCGCCTGCGGCCGTCGTTCTTCCCGTTCACCGAGCCGAGCGCCGAGATGGACCTGTGGTTCCCGCAGAAGAAGGGCGGGCCCGGCTGGATCGAGTGGGGCGGCTGCGGGATGGTCAACCCGAACGTGCTGCTCGCCGCGGGGATCGACCCCGACGTCTACTCCGGCTTCGCGTTCGGGATGGGCATCGAGCGCACGCTCATGCTCCGCCACGAGATCGCGGACATGCACGACATGGTGGAGGGCGACGTGCGCTTCTCCACCCAGTTCCGGGCGGTGATCTGATGCCTCGCATCCCCCTGACGTGGCTCGCCGAGCACGTCGAGCTCCCCGAGGGCCTCACGGCCGAGCAGCTGGCGGCCGACCTCGTGCGGGTCGGGCTGGAGGAGGAGGCCGTCCACCCGGCCGCCGTGACGGGCCCGCTCGTCGTCGGCCGGGTCGTCGAGCGCCACCCCGAGCCGCAGAAGAACGGCAAGACCATCAACTGGTGCCAGGTCGACGTGGGGGAGCACAACGGCACCGCCGAGGACGGCACCCGCACGCCGCGGGGCATCGTCTGCGGCGCGCACAACTTCGACGTGGGCGACCACGTGGTCGTCGCGCTGCCGGGCACGGTGCTGCCCGGGCCGTTCCCCATCGCGTCCCGCAAGACGTACGGCCACGTGTCGGACGGGATGATCTGCTCCTCGCGCGAGCTCGGCCTCGGCGAGGACCACGACGGCATCATCGTGCTGTCCGAGCTCGGCATCGACGCGGAGCCCGGGACCGACGCGCGCGCCCTGCTGGGGCTCGGCGAGGAGGTCCTGGAGATCAACGTCACGCCGGACCGCGGGTACTGCTTCGCGATGCGCGGCGTCGCCCGGGAGTACGCGCACGCGACCGGGGCGGTGTTCACGGACCGCGGGCTGCCGCGGCCGGGGGCGGAGGACGGCATCGCGACGACCGGTGGCTTCGGCGTCGAGCTGCGGGACGACGCGCCGATCCGCGGCGTCCCCGGCGCCGACCGGTTCGTGGCCCGCGTCGTGCGCGGCGTCGCGGCCGACGCCCCGTCGCCGGCGTGGCTGCAGCAGCGCCTGACCCAGGCCGGCATGCGCCCCATCTCGCTCGCGGTCGACGTGACCAACTACGTCATGCTCGACCTGGGGCAGCCGCTGCACGCCTACGACCTGGCGACGCTCAGCGCGCCGATCGTCGTGCGCCGGGCGCGCCCGGGGGAGCGGCTCACCACGCTCGACGGGGTGGACCGGGCGCTCGACCCGGAGGACCTGCTCATCACCGACGGCCCCGACGCGGGGCGCGTGCTCGGGCTGGCGGGCGTCATGGGCGGGGCGGAGACCGAGGTGTCGGCCACGACCACCGACCTGCTGATCGAGGCCGCCCACTTCGACCCGGTGACGATCGCCCGCACCGCGCGGCGGCACAAGCTGCCCAGCGAGGCGAGCAAGCGCTTCGAGCGCGGTGTGGACCCGCAGCTGCCGCGCGTCGCGGTCGCGCGCGTGGTCGAGCTGCTGGTGGAGCACGGCGGCGGGGCGCCGGACCCGGTCCTCACGGACGTGGACCGCACGAGCCCGGCGCCGCGGCTGCTGCTGCCCGTCGACCTGCCGTCGCGGCTGATCGGGCTCGACCTGGACGTCGCCGAGGTCGCCACGTACCTGCGGGCGATCGGCTGCACGGTCGGCGAGCCCGTCGGGACCGGGGCCGACGCGGTGCTGCCGGTGACGGTGCCCACGTGGCGACCGGACCTGACCGCGCCCGTGGACCTGGTCGAGGAGGTCGCGCGGCTGCGCGGCTACGACGCGATCCCCTCGGTGGTCCCGCGCTCGCCGGTCGGCCTCGGACTGACCGTGTCCCAGCGCCGGCGTCGCCGGGTGGCGCAGGTGCTCGCGGACTCCGGGTGGGTCGAGACGCTGTCCTACCCGTTCGTCGGCACCGCCCAGCTGGACGCGCTGGCGCTGCCGGAGGACGACACCCGGCGCGCCCTGCTCCGGCTGGCGAACCCGCTGTCGGAGGAGCAGCCGTACCTGCGCAGCTCGCTGCTCGTCACGCTGCTGGAGACCGCGCGGCGCAACGTGGCCCGCGGGACCACCGACCTCGCGGTGTTCGAGGTCGGCGCGGTCACGCTGCCCGTCGCGGGGACGGCCCCGGCGCCGGTCCCGCCGGTCGCCGAGCGGCCCGCGCCGGAGGTGCTCGACGCGGTCCGCGCCGCGGTGCCCCCGCAGCCGCGGCACGTCGCCGGCGTGCTCACCGGGCTGCGGGAGCCCGCCGGCTGGTGGGGCCCCGGCCGCCCGGCGGACCACGCCGACGCGATCGACGCGGTGCGCCTGCTCGCCGAGACGCTGGGCGTCGACGTGCGCCTGGAGGCCGACGCCTCGACCGCGCCGTGGCACCCCGGGCGCTGCGCCCGCGTGACGACGGCGGCCGGTGCGCTGGTCGGCCACGCCGGCGAGCTGCACCCCGCGGTGGTCGCGACGCTCGGCCTGCCGGCGCGGGCGTGCGCGTTCGAGGTCGACCTCGACGTGCTGCTCGCCGCGGCCCCGCGCACCGAGGTGGTCGCGCGCGAGGTGTCGACCTACCCGGTCGCGAAGGAGGACGTCGCCCTGGTGGTGCCGGACTCCGTGCCGGTCGCGGACGTCCTCGAGGCGGTGCGGGCGGGCGCGTCCGCCAGCCCGGCGGGCGACGTCCTGGAGAGCGCGCGCCTGTTCGACGTGTACTCCGGCGAGCAGGTCGGCGCCGGACGGCGGTCGCTGGCGTTCGCGCTGCGGCTGCGTGCCGCGGACCGGACGCTGACCGCCGACGAGACGGTGGCCGTGCGGGCCGCCGTGGTGGCGGAGGCGGAGCGCCGGTTCGGCGCGACCCTGCGCGCGTAGGCGGGCCACGTCCCCGACGGCCCCGGCCGCCGCCCCTGACGGGGCGCGCGACCGGGGCCGTCGCCGTCCGCGGCGGCGCCCGGGTCGGCCGGCGCCGCGTCGGCGCTGTCCGAGGTCGTCATGTCCGTCCGAGGTCGTCAGTCCGGACGCACGACCTCGGTCCGTCCTGACGACCTCGGCCCGGCGCCCGGGTCCCAGCGCATCCGCGGTGTTCACGCTTCCGCCACCCGTGTGTTCCCCCCGAGTGGTTGCCTATCCGGACATACCGCCCATACGTTGTCACTCGGCTGGGTCACGCCTGTGACTCCGCCCTGTGACGAGGGCCGTCGTGCCCCCGGGGGATCGGAGAAGATCGGTGAGCGCTGTACGCACACGCACGAGGTGGGCGGCGAGCCTCGCCGCCGCGGGAGCGATGGTCGGGGCACCCCTGGCCGCCGCTGTGCCCGCGGCAGCGGCGGAGGACACCCACACCATCGCGCAGGTCCAGGGCACGGGGGACGCCTCGCCGCTCGCGGGATCGACGGTGACGACGACCGGAGTCGTCACCGCGGTCTACGCGACCGGGGGCTACCGCGGCTACGTGATCCAGACGCCGGGGACGGGCGGGGACGCCGCCCGGACGGCGTCGGACGCGGTGTTCGTGTTCTCGCCGACCACGGCGGGCTCCGTCACGCCGGGCGAGCTGGTCCAGGTGACCGGAGCCGTCTCGGAGTACCAGGGCCTCACCGAGATCACCGTCTCCTCGGCGGCCGGCCTCGTGAAGCCCGGGGGCGACGCCGCCCCCGTCGAGCCGGTCACGACGCCGTGGCCGGCGGACGACGCAGGACGCGAGGCGCTCGAGTCGATGCTGTACCTGCCGTCGGGCGACCTGACGGTCAGCAACACGTACACCACCAACCAGTACGGCGAGATCGGCCTGGCCGTGGGCACCACGCCCCTGCGGCAGCCCACCGACGTCGCGGCGCCCGGCACCCCGGAGAACGCCGCGGTCGCCGCGGACAACGCCGCCCGCGGCGTCGTGCTCGACGACGGCGCGAGCACGAACTTCCTCTCCGCCGCGAACTCGGGCCTCACGCCCCCGTACGTGTCGCTGGAGAACCCGGTGCGCGTCGGGGCGCAGGTGACGTTCACGGAGCCGGTCGTCGTCGACTACCGGAACAGCACCTGGAAGCTCAGCCCGACGGCGCCGGTGGACCCGGCCGACCCCGCGAGCGTGCCGGTGCAGGTCGAGGACGACCGCACGGCCGCCCCCGAGGGGCTCGGCGACGCCGACGTGACCGTCGCGTCGTTCAACGTCCTCAACTACTTCACGACGCTCGGCTCGCAGGGCGCCTCGTGCGTGCCGTACACCGACCGCGCGGGCGACCCGGTGACGGTCCGCGAGGGCTGCGCGCAGCGCGGCGCGTGGGACGCGGACGACCTCCAGCGGCAGCAGGACAAGATCGTCGCGGCCGTGAACGCGCTCGACGCCGACGTCGTGGGCCTCATGGAGATCGAGAACTCCGCGGTCGTCGACGGCGACCCCGACGAGGCGCTGGCCTCGCTGGTCGGTGCGCTCAACGACGCCGCGGGCGCCGGCACGTGGGACTACGTGCCGTCCTCGGCCGACCTGCCGCCGGTCGAGCAGCAGGACACCATCACCAACGCCCTGATCTACCGCCCCGCCGAGGTCGAGCCCGTGGGCGACGCCCGGGCGCTCGGCACCCAGTCGGGCGACGACCAGGCGTTCGGCAACGCGCGGGAGCCGATCGGCCAGTCCTTCGTGCCCGTGGCCGGGGGCGACGAGCTGTTCGTCGTCGTCAACCACTTCAAGTCGAAGAGCTCCGCGGGCCCCTGGCCGGGTGACGCGGACGCCGGCGACGGCCAGGGCGCGTCGAACGAGTCCCGCGTCCGGCAGGCCGAGGCGCTGCGCGACTGGGTCCCGACGGTGCAGGGCGACGCCGAGGCGGTCGCGCTGCTCGGCGACTTCAACTCCTACACGCAGGAGGACCCGCTGCGGGTGCTGGCCGACGCCGGCTACGCGGACGCCGCGACGGCGCTGGAGGCACCGGGCTCGTCGTACGTCTACCAGGGCCTGTCGGGCTCGCTGGACCACGTGCTGCTGAACGAGGCGGCGCTGGACCGGGCCACCGGCGCGGACATCTGGGAGATCAACGCGGGCGAGTCGGTGGCGCTGGAGTACAGCCGCTACAACACGCACGGCACGCTGTTCTACGCCCCGGACGCCTACCGGTCCTCCGACCACGACCCGGTGCTCGTCGGGTTCGAGGCGGGCGACGGCGGCACGGCGCCGGACGGCCCGCTCGACCTCACGCTGCTGAACATCAACGACTTCCACGGCCGCATCGACGCCAACACGGTCGCGTTCGCCGGGACCGTCGAGCAGCAGCGGGCGGCGGCCGAGGACGCCGGGGGTGCCGCGGTGCTCCTGTCCGCGGGCGACAACATCGGCGCGTCGCTGTTCGCCTCCGCGGTCGCGGAGGACCAGCCGACCATCGACGTGCTCAACGCGCTGGACTTGGCGGCGTCCGCCGTCGGCAACCACGAGTTCGACCGCGGCTACGCCGACCTGGTGGACCGCGTCGTCGCGGGCGGCGCGAACGCGCAGTGGCCGTACCTCGGCGCGAACGTCTACGAGAAGGGCACCGAGAACCCGGCGCTCGACGAGTACACCGTGCTCGACGTCGACGGCGTGCGGGTGGGTGTCGTCGGTGCCGTCACGCAGGAGACGCCGACGCTGGTCAGCCCCGGCGGCATCGAGACGCTCGACTTCGGGGACCCGGTCGCGGCGGTCAACCGCGTCGCGGCGCAGCTCTCCGACGGCGACGAGGGCAACGGCGAGGCCGACGTCATCGTGGCGGAGTACCACGAGGGCGCCGGCGCCGGGACGCCGGACGGCGCCACGCTGGAGGAGGAGATCGCCGCGGGCGGCGCCTTCGCCGAGATCGCGACCGCGACGTCCGCCGACGTGGACGTGATCTTCACCGGCCACACCCACAAGCAGTACGCGTGGTACGGCCCGGCGGAGCCCGGCGCCACCGGCGAGGGCACCCGGCCGATCGTCCAGACCGGCTCGTACGGCGAGAACATCGGCAAGGTCACGCTGACCTACGACCCGGCCACCGACGCGGTGTCGGCGCTCGCGGGGGAGAACGTCAAGCGCGTCGCCCCGGCGACGGGCCAGACCCAGGCGCAGCTCGACGCGGCCCTGGTCGCCCAGTACCCGCGGGTCGCCGAGGTCAAGGCGATCGTCGACGCGGCGATCGCGGAGGCCGCGGTGGTCGGCAACCAGCCCAAGGGCTCGGTGACCGCCGACATCACGACGGCGTTCGCGGGCGGCGGCTACACCGGCGCCGGCGGCACCTACGCCGGCGGCACCCGGGACGACCGGTCGAAGGAGTCGACGCTCGGCAACCTCGTCGCCGACTCGCTGCTGGAGACGCTCGCACCCGCCGAGCGCGGCGGGGCGCAGATCGGCGTCGTCAACCCGGGCGGCCTGCGCGCGGAGCTGCTCTACGCGCCCGACGGCGTCGTCACGTACGCCGAGGCCAACGCGGTCCTGCCGTTCGTCAACAACCTCTGGACGACCACGCTCACGGGCGACCAGGTGGTGACGATGCTCGAGCAGCAGTGGCAGACCAACGCCGACGGCACGATCCCCTCGCGCCCGTACCTGCAGCTCGGCCTGTCGGACAACGTCACGTACACCTACGACGAGTCGCAGCCGCTCGGCAGCCGCATCACCTCGGTCACGGTCGACGGCGCGCCGATCGACCCGGCCGCGGAGTACCGCATCGGCACGTTCTCGTTCCTCGCCCAGGGCGGTGACAACTTCCGGGTGCTCGCCGAGGGCGCCGGGACGACCGACTCCGGGCTGATCGACCGGGACGCGTGGATCGCCTACCTCGAGGCGAACCCGGGGCTGGCCCCCGAGTTCGACGAGCGGGCCGTCGGGGTGCCGGCGCTGCCCGAGGAGGTCGCCGCGGGTGACGAGCTCGCGTTCCCGGTCACGGGTCTGGACCTGACCAGCCTCGGCTCGCCGCGCAACACCGCGCTGGACGTGCAGCTGGACGGGACGTCGATCGGGTCCGCCACGGTGGCCGAGGGCGCGGCGGAGGTCGCGGTGACGGTCCCGGAGGGCACGACGCCGGGCGCGCACACCCTCACGCTGGTGGCGGCGCCGAGCGGGACGACGGTGACGCTGCCGGTGACGGTGGCCGAGCCGGAGGGCCCGGTGCTCGCGGCCTCGACGACCCGCCTGTCGGCCAGCAGGTCGAGCCAGCCGTACGGCAGCTGGCTCCCGACCGTGCTGCTCGCCCGGGTCCAGGTCGAGGGCACGTGGTTCCCGAGCGGGACCGTCGAGTTCCGCGAGGGCGACCGGGTGGTCGGGCGGTCGCCGGTGCTGCTGGGCCTCGCGCTCGGGACGGTGCCGCGCACCGCGCCGGTGGGGCCGCACGAGTACACCGCGACGTTCGTGCCGTCCCGGCCGGACGAGGTGGCCGGCAGCACGAGCGCCCCGGTCACGGTGACGGTGCGCCGCTGACGGCGGCGGGCTGACGCGACAGGGCCCCTCTCGGACGTCCGGGAGGGGCCCTGTCGCGTGCGGCCGGGGGCGGACCGGCCCGAGCCGGCCCGTGCCCGCCCGTGCCGGCTCAGCAGCCGTCAGGCCCGCACGCCTCCGCGTCGGCCGCGCCGGCCACCGTGGGGATCGCCAGCGGCGGGTTGGCGTCCCGCCAGGCCTGGTCGAGGAGCTGCGCGAAGACCTCCACGGGCTGCGCGCCCGAGAGCCCGAGCCGCCGGTCGGCGACGAAGAACGGCACGCCCTGGATGCCCAGCGCCGCCGCCTCGGCCTCGTCGGCGCGGACGGCCCCGGCGCCGGCGTCCGAGGCGAGCGCCTCCCGCACGGCGTCCGCGTCCAGCCCGGCCTCGGTGGCGACCGCGACCAGCACCTCCGGGTCGTCCACGACCCGGCCGTGCTCGAAGTGCGCGCTCATCAGCCGCTCCACGACCTCGGCCGCCGCGGACGCCCCGCCGAGCTCGGCCGCGACGTGCACCAGCCGGTGGGCGTCGAACGTGTTGGCGGGCACGACCCGGTCGAAGTCGTAGGCGAGCCCGACCGACGCCGCGATCCCCGTCACGTGCGCGAACATCTGCTGCACCTGGTCCAGCGGCATGCCCTTGCGCTCGGACAGCAGCTGCGCCTCGGTCAGGCCGGGGTGCGCGGTCGACGGCTCGGCGTCCGGCTGCAGCTCGAACGACCGCCACGTCACGCGCACGTGGTCGCGGTGCTCGAACTGCTCCAGCGCGGCCGCGAACCGGCGCTTGCCGATGTAGCACCACGGGCAGGCGATGTCGGACCAGATCTCGACGTGCAGGTCTCTCATGCGGTCAGCAGCACCTTCCCGGTGGTGGCGCGGCCCTCGAGGGCGCGGTGGGCCTCCTCGGCCTCGGACAGGGGGTAGGTCGCGCCGATGCGGACGTCCAGCGTCCCGGCGGCGACCGCGTCGAACAGCTCGCCCGCGCGCCACGTCAGCTCGTCGCGGGTCGCGACGTGGTGGCCGATGGTCGGGCGCGTGAGGTAGACGGACCCCGCGGCGTTGAGCCGCTGCGGGTCGAACGGCGGCACCGGGCCGGACGACGCCCCGAACAGGGCGAGCCCGCCCCGGGGGCGCAGGGACGCGAGCGACGCGTCGAACGTCGAGCGCCCGACGCCGTCGAAGACGGTGTGCACGCCGCGGCCACCGGTGAGCCCCCGCACGATCCCGGGCAGCTCGGAGGTCAGGTCGTCGAGCTCCGTGTACCGGATGACGTCCGCGGCGCCGGCCGCGCGGGACAGCGCCTCCTTCTCCGCGGTGCCCACGGTGGTGATGACGCGGGCGCCGCGCGCGGCGGCGAGCTGGGTGAGCAGCAGGCCGACGCCGCCCGCGCCGGCGTGCACGAGCACGTCCTGCCCGGCCTCCACCGGGAACGTCGACGTGGCGAGGTAGTGGGCGGTGATGCCCTGCAGCGGCAGCGCGGCGGCGACGTCCTCCCCGACGCCGTCGGGCACGCGCAGCGCGACGAGCTCCGGCACCACGACGAGCTCCGCGTACGACGACGGAGCCGACGCCCACGCGACCAGGTCGCCCACGGCGAACTCCCGCACCTCGCGCCCGACGGCCTCGACCACGCCGGCGCCCTCGGACCCCGGGACGTGCGGGAACGGCATGGGGTACGTGCCGTTGCGGTGGTAGACGTCGATGAAGTTCACGCCCGCGGCGCTGAGCCGCACCAGCAGGTCGCGCGGCCCGGGCAGCGGGTCGGGGATCTCGTCGAGCGCCAGGACGTCGGGCCCACCGGGTTCGGTGGCGAGGACTGCGTGCATGTGGCCTGCAACGACGCCGGGCGCGCGGGCATTCCGCGGCGCCCGCGATCCGGTCAGGCCGGCCCGATGCCCTGCGCGGCGAGCCAGGGCAGCAGCGCGGTGGTCCACGCCCCGGCGGGCAGCCCCTCGGCCAGGCCCAGCCCGTGCGGGCCGCTGGGGTAGACGTGCAGCTCGACGGGCACCCGGTGGCGCCGCAGCGCGGCGGTCGCGAGCAGCGCGTGCTCGGCGGGCACCGCCTCGTCGTCGGCCGTGTGCCACAGGAACGTCGGCGGCGTGGCGGCGTCGACGCGCTCCTCGACCGACAGCGCCCGCGCGGGGCCGTCGTCCTCGTGGCCCAGCAGGTGGGTGCGGGACCCCAGGTGCGGGTGCCGCACGAGCGAGACGACCGGGTAGCAGAGCACGGCGGCGTCGGGCCGGCGCACCTCGGACGGGTCCAGGCCCGCGAGGGCCGCCGCGCCGGCGCGCTCCTCGTGCGTGGCGGTCGCGGCCGTACCCGCCAGGTGCCCGCCGGCGGAGAACCCGAGCACCGCGACGGGCCCGTCCACGGGGGCGCCGCCGCGCCGGCCCGCGCGCAGGTCCGCGACCGCGAGCAGCACCTCGTGGAGCGCCGCGGGGTAGCGGGCGGGCGCGACGGGGTAGTCCAGCCAGGCCGACCGGACGCCGTGCGCGCCCAGGAACGCGGCGACGTCGCCGGCCTCGTGCGGCGCCCGCATCACGTAGCCGCCGCCGGCGAGCACCAGCACCGCGCCGCGGGAGCGGGGAGTACCGTCGACGGGAGGACCGGGGTGCAGCGGTGCGCGGGGGCTGGTCACGGATCGTGAGACTAGCGCCCGGCTGCTGGGTCCACGCCACGCCGGGCCAGCAGGATGAATCGTCCTGCACACCGATGTATGATCATGCACATGTCCTTCTCCGTCGCCGTCGCGGGCGCCTCCGGGTACGCCGGCGGCGAGACCCTCCGGCTGCTGCTCGGCCACCCCGACGCCGAGATCGGTGCGCTCACGGCGCACAGCAACGCGGGCACCCGCCTCGGCGCCCACCAGCCCCACCTGCGCTCGCTCGCCGACCGCGTCCTCACCCCGACCTCCGTGGACGAGCTCGCCGGGCACGACGTGGTGGTGCTCGCGCTGCCGCACGGGGCCAGCGGGGAGATCGCCGCGGCGCTCGCGGACCGCGGCGACAGGGCGGTCGTGGTCGACCTGGGGGCCGACCACCGGCTGTCCGACGCGGACGCGTGGCGCCGGTTCTACGGCACCGAGCACGCGGGCACCTGGCCGTACGGCATGCCGGAGCTGCTGCACGCGGGGGAGTCCGCCCCGGCCGCCCAGCGGGCCGCCCTCGCCCGGGCCCGCCGCATCGCAGTCCCCGGCTGCAACGTCACCGCCGTCACGCTCGCGCTGCAGCCCGGCGTCGCCGCCGGGCTCGTCGGGCCCGACGTGGTCGCGGTGCTCGCCGTCGGGTACTCGGGCGCCGGGCGGACGCTCAAGGCGCACCTGCTGGCGTCCGAGGCGCTCGGCTCGGCGCAGCCGTACGCCGTCGCGGGGACGCACCGGCACGTGCCCGAGGTGCTGCAGAACCTCGCGGTCGCCGGGGCGTCCGGCACCCGGCTGTCGTTCACGCCCGTCCTCGTGCCGATGTCCCGGGGGATCCTCGCGACGGTCACCGCCCCGCTGGCGCCCGGCGCCGACGCCGCGGCGGTCCGCGCCGCATGGGAGACGGCCTACGCCGGCGAGACGTTCGTCCAGCTGCTGCCCGAGGGGCAGTGGCCGGGCTCCGGTGCCACCACGGGCGCCAACACCGCCCTGGTGCAGGTCGCGGTCGACGAGGCCGCCGGCCGGGTCGTCGCGGTGTGCGCGCTGGACAACCTCGTCAAGGGCACCGCGGGCGCCGCGGTGCAGTCCCTGAACCTCGCGCTCGGCCTGCCCGAGCGCGTCGGCCTCACCACCGAGGGAGTCGCCCCGTGACCGACGCCGCGCCCGCCGCGCCCGCCGCGCCCGCCGCCCAGGGCGTCACCGCCCCCGCCGGCTTCCGCGCCGCGGGCGTCACCGCCGGCCTCAAGGCCTCCGGGCGCCCGGACCTCGCGCTCGTCGTCAACGACGGCCCCCTGCAGGTCGCCGCGGGCGTGTTCACGTCCAACCGCGTCGTCGCCGCCCCCGTCGTCTGGTCCCGGCAGGCCGTCTCGGACGGGGTGGCCGCCGCGGTGGTCCTCAACTCCGGCGGCGCGAACGCCTGCACCGGCCCGGAGGGGTTCGGCGACACCCACCGCACGGCCGAGCACACCGCCGAGGCGCTCGGCGTCTCCGCGGGCGACGTGCTGGTGTGCTCCACGGGGCTGATCGGCGAGCGGCTGCCGATGGACCTGCTGCTCGCGGGCGTCGATGCGGCGGCGGGCGCGCTGCGACCGGACGCCGGCCCGGACGCGGCCGCCGCGATCATGACCACGGACACCGTGAGCAAGACGACGGCCGTGGCCGGTGACGGCTGGACGGTCGGCGGCATGGCCAAGGGCGCCGGCATGCTGGCACCGGGCCTCGCGACCATGCTCGTCGTCCTCACCACCGACGCCGTCGTGACCGCCGAGCAGGCCGACGCGGCGCTGCGCGGCGCCACCCGGACCACGTTCGACCGCGTCGACTCGGACGGCTGCATGTCGACCAACGACACCGTGCTGCTGCTCGCCTCCGGGGCCGGCGGCGTCACGCCGGACCCCGAGCTGTTCGCGGCCGCGGTCGCCGCCGCCTCCGCGGACCTGGCCCGGCAGCTCGTCGCGGACGCCGAGGGCGCCTCCCACGACATCGCGGTCACGGTCACGGGGGCGACCACCGAGGACGCGGCGGTCGCCGTGGCCCGGGCGGTCACGCGCTCGAACCTGTTCAAGGCCGCGGTGTTCGGCAACGACCCGAACTGGGGCCGCGTGCTCGCCGCCGTCGGCACCGTGCCGGAGGAGGTCGCGCCGTACGACGCCTCGAGGCTCGACGTCGCGATCAACGGCGTCCAGGTGTGCCGCGCCGGCGGCGTCGGCGACCCGCGCGAGGGCGTCGACCTGGCCGCGTCGCGCGAGGTGCGCGTCGACATCGACCTGCACGCCGGCGACGCCACCGCGACCGTCTGGACCAACGACCTCACCCACGACTACGTCCACGAGAACAGCGCGTACTCCACATGAGCCTCGACGCCCCGCCGCCGCACCACGCGGCGTTCGACACCCGCACCGACCTGCGCCCCGACCAGAAGGCCGAGGTCCTCGTCGAGGCGCTGCCCTGGCTGCAGCGCTTCGCCGGCGCGCTCGTCGTCGTCAAGTACGGCGGCAACGCGATGGTCGACGACGAGCTGAAGCGCGCGTTCGCCGAGGACATGGTGTTCCTGCGCCAGGTCGGCCTGCGCCCGGTCGTCGTCCACGGCGGCGGGCCGCAGATCAACGCGATGCTGGACCGGCTCGGCATCGAGTCCGAGTTCCGCGGCGGCCTGCGCGTCACGACCCCCGAGGCGATGGACGTCGTGCGCATGGTGCTCACGGGCCAGGTGTCGCGGGAGCTCGTCGGCCTGCTCAACGCCCACGGCCCGTACGCGGTCGGCCTGTCCGGCGAGGACGGCGGGCTGCTCCAGGCCCGGCGGCGCACCGCGACGGTCGACGGGCAGCCGGTCGACGTCGGGCAGGTCGGCGACGTGGTGCAGGTCAACCCCGGTGCGGTGCACGACCTGCTGGACGCCGGCCGCATCCCGGTGGTCTCCACGGTCGCCCCGGACGTCGACGACCCGACGCAGGTGCTGAACGTCAACGCGGACACCGCCGCGGCCGCGCTGGCCGTCGCGCTCGGCGCCCGCAAGCTCATCGTGCTGACCGACGTCGAGGGCCTCTACACCTCGTGGCCGGACCGCTCGTCGCTGGCCCGCCGGATCCGCGCCGGCGCCCTGGCGGACCTGCTGCCGTCCCTGGACTCCGGCATGCGCCCCAAGATGGAGGCGTGCTGGCGGGCGGTGACCGGCGGCGTCGGCCGGGCCCACGTCATCGACGGCCGGCAGGCGCACTCGATCCTGGTCGAGGTCTTCACGTCCGAGGGCATCGGCACGATGGTGCTGCCCGACGACGAGCCGGTGCCCTCGCCCTTCACCGCCCCGATCCCGCAGGTCGGCGGCGGCGTGCCGAACGTCCCCCACGTCCCCGAGGTGAGCTGAGTGACCGCGCAGCAGCCGGCCCCCGTCGACGGCGCCGCCGTCCTGACGGGCCTGACCCGGTCCGACTCCGTCGCGCACTGGACGGAGCGCTACGGCCACGCCCTGATGGACACGTTCGGCGCGCCGCAGCGCGTGCTCGTGCGCGGCGAGGGGCCGTACGTGTGGGACGCCGACGGCACGCGCTACCTCGACCTGCTCGGCGGCATCGCGGTCAACGCCCTGGGGCACGCCCACCCGACGCTGACGGCGGCCGTGTCCGCCCAGCTCGGCACGCTCGGCCACATCTCGAACTTCTTCGCCAGCCCGACGCAGATCGCGCTCGCGGAGCGGCTGCTGGCGCTCGCGGACGCCCCCGAGGGGTCGCGGGTGTTCCTCACGAACTCGGGCACCGAGGCGAACGAGGCGGCGTTCAAGATGGCCCGCCGCAACGCCGACGGCCCCGCCGGCCGGCGCACCCGCGTCCTGGCGCTGGAGGGCGCGTTCCACGGCCGGTCGATGGGGGCGCTCGCGCTCACGTCCAAGGCCGCCTACCGGGAGCCGTTCGAGCCGCTGCCCGGCGGGGTGGAGTTCCTGCCGTTCGGGGACACCGCGGCGCTGGAGGCGGCGTTCGAGGGGAGCGACGGGGACCGGGTCGCGGCGCTGTTCCTGGAGCCGATCCAGGGCGAGGCGGGCGTCCGCCCCCTGCCGCCCGGGTACCTGGTGCGGGCCCGCGAGCTGACGGCCGCGCACGGCGCGCTGCTCGTGCTCGACGAGGTCCAGACCGGCATGGGCCGCACCGGGGTGTGGCTGGCCCACCAGCACGCCCACCTCGGCGGCGGCATCCGCCCCGACGTCGTCACGCTGGCCAAGGGCCTCGGCGGCGGCTTCCCGGTCGGCGCGGTGGTCGCGTACGGCGAGCGGGCGGCGACGCTGCTCGGGCGCGGCCAGCACGGCACCACGTTCGGCGGGAACCCGGTCGCGGCGGCCGCGGCGCTCGCGACCGTCGGCGTCATCGAGCGCGACGGGCTCCTCGCCCACGTCGCGGACCTCGGCGCGTGGTGGCGGCAGCAGATCGCCGCCCTGGGGCACCCGCTCGTGGCGGAGGTCCGGGGGGAGGGGCTGCTCGTCGCTGTCGGCCTCACCGCGCCCGTCGCCGCCGACGTCGCCGCCCGCGCCCTCGCGGCCGGCTTCGTCGTCAACCCGTGCACCCCGGAGACGATCCGGCTGGCCCCGCCGTTCGTGCTGACCCGCGAGCAGGCCGCCACGTTCACCGACTTCCTCGCGGCGCTGCCGCACGACCTCGGAGCCGCCGCATGACCGCCGCCCCGCCCCGGCACTTCCTGCGCGACGACGACCTGAGCCCCGAGGAGCAGGCGCAGGTCCTCGAGCTCGGGCTCGCGCTGCGCGACGACCGCCACGCCCGCCGGCCGCTCGCCGGCCCGCAGGCGGTCGCGATCGTGTTCGACAAGCCGACACTGCGCACGCAGGTGTCCTTCACGACGGGCGTCGCCGAGCTGGGCGGCTACCCGCTGGCCGTCGACGGCAACCTCGCCCGGATCGGCGTGCGCGAGTCGATCGCGGACACGGCGCGGGTGCTGGGCCGGCAGGTCTCGGCGATCGTCTGGCGGACGCACGCGCAGGCCCGGATCGAGGAGATGGCGGCCCACGCCGGCGTCCCGGTGGTCAACGCGCTCACCGACGACTTCCACCCGTGCCAGGTGCTCGCGG
This sequence comes from Cellulomonas olei, assembly GCF_039548315.1. NCBI lineage: Bacteria > Bacillati > Actinomycetota > Actinomycetes > Micrococcales > Cellulomonadaceae > Cellulomonas > Cellulomonas olei. Next base: position 7,141 of record NZ_JBCLVN010000070.1, on the reverse strand, counting down.
ACCTGCTGACGCTCGCCCAGCACTGGGGCGGCGTGGGCGCGCTGCGCGGCCGGACCCTGGCCTACACGGGCGACGGGTCCAACAACATGGCGCAGTCGTACCTGCTCGGCGGCGCGACCGCGGGCCTGCACGTGCGCGTGGCGACGCCGGCCGCGTACCTGCCGGACGCGGGCGTCGTGGCCGCCGCCGCGGCGGTGGCGGCGCGCACCGGCGGCTCCGTCGAGGTGACGGACGACCTGGCCGCGGCCCTCGCCGGCGCGGACGCCGTGGCGACGGACACGTGGGTGTCGATGGGCCAGGAGGACGAGGCCGCCGAGCGGGAGCAGCCGTTCGTGCCGTACCGCCTGGACGCCGCCGCGCTCGCGCTCGCCGCGCCGGACGCGCTCGTGCTGCACTGCCTGCCGGCGTACCGCGGCAAGGAGATCACCGCCGAGGTGCTCGACGGCCCGCAGTCGGTCGTCTGGGACGAGGCGGAGAACCGGCTGCACGCGCAGAAGGCCCTGCTCGCCTGGCTGCTGGAGGACGCGTCGTGACGGCCGAGGAGCCGGTGACGTCGACCGGGCGGATCCCGGCGACGAAGGCCGCCCGGCACGCGCTGATCCGGGACCTGCTGTCCCGGCAGTCCGTGCACTCGCAGTCCGAGCTGGCCGACCTGCTCGCGCACCAGGGCGTCACCGTCACGCAGGCCACGCTCTCGCGGGACCTCGTCGAGCTGCGGGCCGTGAAGATCCGCACCCCCGTCGGCGCCCTCGCGTACGCCGTGCCGGGGGAGGGCGGCGACCGCAGCCCGGCCCCGGTGTCCGACGCCGAGGCGCTCGCCGCGCGGCTCGCCCGGCTCTGCTCGGAGCTGCTGGTCACCGCGGAGGCGTCCGGCAGCCTGGTCGTGCTGCGCACCCCGCCCGGCGCGGCGCAGTTCCTCGCCTCGGCCATCGACCACTCCGTCCTGCCCGGCGTGCTCGGCACGATCGCGGGCGACGACACCGTCCTCGTCATCGCCCGCGAGGGCGCCGACGGCCCCGAGGGCCCGGCCATCGCGGCCCGGTTCCTCGAGCTCGCCCAGACCGGCTGACACCCACCCCGACCTCCCCCTCCCCGCAGACACGAAAGAGAAGACACATGACTGAGCGCGTCGTCCTCGCCTACTCGGGCGGCCTGGACACCTCCGTGGGCATCGGCTGGATCGCCGAGGCGACCGGCGCCGAGGTGATCGCCGTGGCGGTCGACGTCGGCCAGGGCGGCGAGGACCTCGAGGTCATCCGCCAGCGCGCCCTGGACTGCGGCGCTGTCGAGGCGTACGTCGCCGACGCCCGCGACGAGTTCGCCGCCGAGTACTGCATGCCGGCGCTGCGCGCCAACGGCCTGTACCTCGACCGGTACCCGCTGGTGTCCGCGCTGTCCCGCCCCGTCATCGTCAAGCACCTGGTGCGTGCCGCCCGGCAGTTCGGCGCCACCACCGTCGCGCACGGCTGCACCGGCAAGGGCAACGACCAGGTGCGGTTCGAGGTCGGCATCACGTCGATCGCCCCTGACCTCAAGTGCCTCGCGCCGGTCCGCGACCTCGCGCTGACCCGCGACAAGGCCATCGAGTTCGCCGAGCGCAAGAAGCTGCCGATCGCGACCACCAAGCACAACCCGTTCTCGATCGACCAGAACGTGTGGGGCCGCGCGGTCGAGACCGGGTTCCTCGAGGACATCTGGAACGAGCCGACCAAGGACGTCTACACCTACACGGACGACCCGACGTTCCCGCCGGTCGCCGACGAGGTCGTCATCACGTTCGACCGGGGCGTCCCGGTCGCGCTGGACGGCGTGCCGGTCACCCCGCTGCAGGCGATCCAGGAGATGAACCGCCGCGCGGGCGCCCAGGGCGTCGGCCGCATCGACATCGTCGAGGACCGCCTCGTCGGCATCAAGTCCCGCGAGGTCTACGAGGCCCCGGGCGCGATCGCGTTGATCGCCGCGCACCAGGAGCTCGAGAACGTCACCGTCGAGCGCGAGCAGGCCCGGTTCAAGCGCCAGGTCGAGCAGCGCTGGACCGAGCTGGTCTACGACGGCCAGTGGTTCTCCCCGCTGAAGAAGTCGCTCGACGTCTTCATCGACGACACCCAGCGCTACGTCTCCGGCGAGATCCGCATGGTGCTGCACGGGGGCCGCGCGACCGTCACCGGCCGGCGCTCGGACTCCTCGCTGTACGACTTCAACCTCGCCACCTACGACTCGGGGGACACGTTCGACCAGTCCGCCGCGCGCGGGTTCATCGAGATCTACGGCCTGTCGTCCAAGCTCGCCGCCGCGCGCGACGTGCAGTTCGGCAACGGCGAGGACCTCGGCTCGCAGGGCGGCATCGGTGCCTGAGCAGGCCGGCACGCTGTGGGGCGGCCGGTTCGCCGGCGGCCCCGCGGACGCGCTCGCGGCCCTGTCCAAGTCCACGCAGTTCGACTGGCGCCTGGCCCCGCAGGACATCGCGGGGTCGAAGGCCCACGCGCGGGTGCTGCACGCGGCCGGGCTGCTCGACGACGCGGCGCTCGCGGGCATGCTCGACGCGCTGGAGCGCCTGCGCGCCGACGTGGAGTCCGGGGCGTTCGTCGCCGCCGAGTCCGACGAGGACGTGCACGGCGCCCTGGAGCGCGGGCTGATCGAGCGCGCCGGGGCCGACCTCGGCGGGCGGCTGCGCGCCGGGCGCTCGCGCAACGACCAGATCGCGACGCTGGTGCGGATGTACCTGCGGGACGCGGCGCGCGACATCGCCGGGCTCACCCTCGACGTCGTCGACGCCCTGGTCGCCCAGGCCGAGGCCGCGGGCGACGCGGTCATGCCGGGGCGCACGCACCTGCAGCACGCCCAGCCCGTCCTGCTCGCGCACCACCTGCTGGCGCACGCGTGGCCGCTGCTGCGCGACGTCGAGCGGTACGCCGACTGGGACCGCCGGGCCGCGGTGTCCCCGTACGGCTCGGGCGCGCTGGCCGGGTCCTCGCTGGGCCTCGACCCGGCGGCCGTCGCGGCGGAGCTCGGCTTCGACGCGCCGGTGGAGAACTCGATCGACGGCACCGCGTCCCGCGACGTCGTGGCCGAGTTCGCCTGGGTGTCCGCGATGCTCGGCGTCGACCTCTCCCGCCTGGCGGAGGAGGTCGTCCTCTGGTCGACCGTCGAGTTCGGGTTCGTCCGGCTGGACGACGCCTACTCGACCGGGTCGAGCATCATGCCGCAGAAGAAGAACCCCGACGTGGCGGAGCTCGCACGCGGCAAGGCCGGCCGGCTGGTCGGCGACCTCACGGGCCTGCTCACCACGCTCAAGGGCCTGCCGCTCGCGTACAACCGCGACCTGCAGGAGGACAAGGAGCCGGTGTTCGACCAGGTCGACACGCTCACCGTCCTGCTGCCCGCCTTCGCGGGGATGGTCGCGACGCTGCGGTTCGACACGCAGCGGATGGCCTCGCTCGCCCCGCAGGGGTTCTCGCTCGCGACCGACGTCGCCGAGTGGCTGGTCCGCCAGGGCGTGCCGTTCCGCGTCGCGCACGAGGTCGCGGGCGCGTGCGTCCGGGCCTGCGAGCAGCACGAGCCGCCCGTCGAGCTGTGGGACCTCACGGACGAGGAGCTGGCCGCCGTCTCGCCGCACCTCACCCCGGACGTGCGCAGCGTGCTCTCGGTCGAGGGGTCCGTGGCCTCCCGGTCCGCGCACGGCGGCACCGCCCCGGTGCGGGTCGCCGAGCAGCTCGGGCGGGCACGCGCCCGTGCCGCCGGGCTGCGGGCGTCGGTGTCGGGCACGGCGCCGGGCCGTGCGTCGTCGTCTGGCACGATCGCCGGGTGACCTGCCCGAGCGCGCCCCAGGGGCACGAGGACGCCGCGGGCGTCGTCGTGCCCCTGCTGCTGTCCGCGCCCCAGCGGCTCGGACCCGTCCGGCTGGTCGCCGTCGACGGCCCGGCCGGGTCGGGCAAGACCACGCTCGCGGGCGCTGTCGCCCGCCGGTGCGCCGAGGCCGGCGTGCGCGGGCACGTGCTCCACATGGACGACCTGTACGAGGGCTGGTCCGGGCTGGACGGCGACCTGTGGCCGCGGCTGGCCGCCCAGGTGCTCGAGCCGCTGCGCCGCGGGCTGACCGGCCGGTTCCAGCGGTACGACTGGGTCGCCGGCCGGTTCGACGAGTGGGTCGACGTGCCGGTGCCCGACGTGCTGGTGCTCGAGGGCTGCGGCTCCGGCCGGCGGGCGGGCGCGCCGGACCTCAGCCTGCTCGTCTGGGTCGAGGCGGACGACGCCACCCGGCTCGCGCGCGGCCTGGAGCGCGACGGGCAGGCGGCCCTGCCGCAGTGGGAGCGGTGGATGCGGGACGAGGCGGTGCACTACGCGCGCGAGGGCACCCGTGGACGCGCCGACGTGCGGGTGGACGCATGGGGCAGGATGGCCCGGTGAGCCAGGCGGTGCCGGAGAGCGAGGGCGGCGTGCCCGACGCGGCCGCGCCCGGCGTCCCCCTCGGCCGCGCCCCCGCCCGCGTCTGGTACGCGCGGCCCGTGCTCGACGTGGCGGCGGACCTGCTCGGCGCCCTCCTGACCGTCCGCTCCGACGAGGGCGACGTGACGGTGCGCCTCACCGAGGTGGAGGCCTACGCCGGCGAGGCCGACCCCGGCTCGCACGCGTTCCGGGGCCGCACGGCGCGCAACGCGGTGATGTTCGGCGAGCCCGGGAGGCTGTACGTCTACCGGCACCTCGGCCTCCACCACTGCGTCAACGTCGTCACCGGGCCGGCCGGCACCGCCTCCGCCGTGCTGCTGCGCGCCGGCGAGGTGGTCGACGGCGTCGACCTCGCCCGCGACCGCCGGGCGCGCGCCGGCGTGGTCGACTCCGACCGCCAGATCGCGCGCGGCCCCGCCCGGCTCGCGGTCGCGCTCGGCGTCGGCATGGACGACTACGGCGCCGACGTCACCGAGTCCGGCGGGCGGATCGTGCTGCACCGCGACCCCGACGCGGTGACCGGGGCGCACGCCACCGGACCGCGCGTCGGCGTGGCCGGCCCCGGCGGCGACGCGGCCCGGTACCCGTGGCGGTTCTGGCTCGCCGGCGAGCCCACCGTGTCCGCGTTCCGCCCGGCGTATCGCCGGCCGGCGTCGGGAAGCAGCCCGCAGAGCGGGGCGACGCCGGCATGACCCCGACCGCCGACGGTGCGGCCCCCACGGCCGCGCGACGCAAGGAGCACCCGTGACCCACCTCCTCGACGAGCTCGCCTGGCGCGGCCTCGTCGCCCAGACCACCGACCAGGACGCGCTGCGCGAGGCGCTCGACGCCGGCCCGGTGACGTTCTACGCCGGGTTCGACCCGACGGCGCCCTCGCTGCACCACGGCCACCTCGTGCAGCTCGTCCTCATGCGGCACCTGCAGCTCGCCGGCCACCACCCGCTGGCCCTCGTCGGCGGGGCCACCGGCCTCATCGGCGACCCCCGGATGTCGGGGGAGCGCGTCCTCAACACCAAGGACACGGTCGCCGAGTGGGTGCAGCGGCTCCAGGCGCAGATCTCCCGGTTCCTCGACTTCGAGGGGGACAACCCAGCGCGGATGGTGAACAACCTCGACTGGACCGGCGAGCTCACCGCCATCGACTTCCTGCGGGAGGTCGGCAAGCACTACCGCCTGGGCACGATGCTCGCCAAGGACACGGTGGCCCGGCGGCTCGCCTCCGACGAGGGCATCTCGTTCACCGAGTTCAGCTACCAGATCCTGCAGGGCATGGACTACCTGGAGCTGCACCGCCGGCACGGCTGCACGCTGCAGACCGGCGGCAACGACCAGTGGGGCAACCTGCTGTCCGGCGTCGAGCTGATCCGCAAGTCCGAGCACGCGTCCGTGCACGCCCTGACCACCCCGCTCATCACGAAGGCGGACGGGACCAAGTTCGGCAAGTCGGAGGGCGGCGCCATCTGGCTCGACCCCGAGATGATGAGCCCGTACGCCTTCTACCAGTTCTGGCTCAACGTCGACGACGCCGAGGTGGTCGGCTACCTCAAGGTCTTCACGTTCCGCACGCGGGAGCAGATCGCGGAGCTCGAGGAGGCCGTGGCCGCGCGTCCGGCGGCACGTGAGGCCCAGCGGGCGCTCGCCTACGACGTGACGTCCCTGGTGCACGGGACCGACGCCACCGACAAGGTGATCGCCGCGAGCCGCGCCCTGTTCGGCGGCGGCGACCTCGCCGGGCTCGACGAGCCGACCCTGCGCGCGGCCGTCGCCGAGCTGCCGTCGGCCGAGGTGCGGGTCGGCGACCCGCTGGTCGACGTGCTCGCCGCCACCGGGCTGGTGGCGTCCAAGGGCGCGGCACGCCGTGCGATCGCGGAGGGGGGCGCGTCGGTGAACAACCGGAAGATCACGGACGACACCGCCGTGGTCGCGGCCGAGGACCTCCTGCACGGGCAGTGGCTCGTGCTGCGTCGGGGCAAGCGGACGCTCGCGGTCGCGCGGGCGGCCTCCGCCTGACCGCGTCGCGACCCGGACGGGGGTGGTCGGTGCCTGGCACCGACCACCCCCGTCGTCCTCCCGGGCGACCCGGCGGCGCCCGGATGACGGTCGAGGGGTTGCGGAGCCCGCCGGCCCGGGGCACCCTGGACGCAGAGTGACGGGCGTCGCACCGGCGCCCGTCGCGCCACAACAGGGGTCACCCCGGCCGGCCGCGCGCGAAACCGCAGGTCAGCGGGGGTGCGGGGAGCGCGCGGGGCCCGTGAGCCCGCCGGCTTGACGCTGGGCGAAACGTCCGCGTAATGTTCTCCGAGTCGCCCGGCAGGGAGGAACGGACACCGAGGATCTCCTCGGTGGCTGGTCCCACGGGTGGCCACCCCCTCAGCACGACCGACAGGCGCCCTGGCGTCCGGATGGTCGTGCCGGGACCGGAGCCGAGTGCCGGCCGAGTCGGAATTGACGCCGACAAAGCAGGACGGAAGCTCTGGTAGAGTGAAGGAAAACCGAGCCGGGAATGCCCCGGCAAAGCGGACCGGAAACTCTGGTAGAGTGATGGAACGCCGAACCGGAAACGGAAAAGCGGGCCAGACGCTCTGATAGAGTGGTGGAACGGGAAGCCGCGCAGGACGCGAGCGGAACGGACCAGAAGCTCTGGTCGATCGGAACTGAGCCTCCGGCCACGGAGCCCGCAAGGGTGAGTGGGGGA
>NZ_JBCLVN010000069.1:0-35650 GCF_039548315.1 Cellulomonas olei | reverse complement strand
GGCGCGGCGGGCGCGGCGGGCGCGGGCGGGCTGCCGGGCGCGCCCGCCGCAGGCCGGTCGCCGGGTGCAGCGGGCACGGACGGACCGCGGGGCACGGGCGGGCTGCTGGGCACGGACTCCGCGCGTCCGCCCGGTGCCACCGCCCCGGACGCGCGGGACGAGCGGTGGCTCCGAGTGGTCGGCCGGGCGTTGGAGCGCTGGGCGCCGCGGCTCGCCGACCTCGACCCGCTGCGGGCTCTCGACCGGGCGGACGCCGTCGGGGCGGTCGTGCTGCACCCCGGGCACCCGGACTGGCCGCACGGCCTCGACGACCTCGGGCCCGCGGCTCCGCTCGCCCTGTGGGTCCGTGGCCCCGCGGACCCGGCCGCGCTGCTCGGGCGAGCGGTCGCGGTCGTGGGAGCGCGCGCCGCCACGGTGTACGGCCGCCGCGTCGCCTCGGACCTCGCCGGTGGACTCGCCGCGCGCGACGTGACCGTCGTGTCCGGCGGGGCGTTCGGCATCGACGTCGCCGCGCACCGCGCCGCGCTCGCGGCCGGGGGTGTCTCCGTGGCCTTCCTCGCGGGAGGCATCGACCGGCCGTCACCGGTCGCCAACCTCGACGTCCTCGAGGCGCTGGTGGCCGGTGGGGGAGCGCTCGTCGCCGAGAGCCCGCCGGGCAGCACGCCGACCCGGTCCCGGTTCCTCCAGCGGAACCGCCTGATCGCGGCGTGCACGCGCGCGACGGTGGTCGTGGAGGCAGCCTGGCGGTCCGGCGCCCTGAGTACCGCCTCCCGGGCGGCGGAGCTCCTGCGACCCGTCGGCGCGGTTCCGGGCCCCGTCACGTCCATGGCGTCGGCCGGGTGCCACCGGCTGCTGCGCGACGGCGGCGCCGTCTGCATCACGGGCGTCGACGACGTTCTCGAGCTCGTCGGTCCGCCACCGTCCACGCGACCTCCCGCTCCGGCGCCGGGACCAGGGATGCGGTCGGCTGCCGAGTCGACCGGGGGCGTCCCACGGGCAGTCGCCCCGGGCGCGCAGGACTCGCCACACCGGGAGGGTCGACGTGGGGTGCTCGACGACGGGCCGGGCGGGCGCGGGGCGCTTGACGACGGGCCGGGCGGACGCGGGAGGCTCGGGGAAGGGCCGCCTGGACGCGCGGCGGTCGGGGAGGCGCCGACCCGGCATCCGGCGGTCGAGCACACGCACGGTGCGCGGTCCTCGCCGGCGGCGGGGACGGGCCGGGGCACCGCCGCGCAAGCGGAACGAGCAGCGGCGGACCGGGCGGACAGCGTGGAGTCGCGCGTGCTGGACGCGATGCCGCGCGGGTCGGCGGACGTCCCGGAGATCGCCCGCCGGGCGGGGCTCGCCGTCCGGGACGTCCAGTCCGCCCTCGGTCTGCTGGAGCTGCGGCGCGTCGTGGAGCGGAGCCCGGCGGGGTGGCGGCGGGTGCGAGCGTCACGGGGGCGCTGAGGGCAGGGCCGCGGCGGCGTCCGGGAGAGGGGAGATGTGCTGGTCGTTCGACGTCGCCGGCCCGGCGGAGGTCGCTGGGGGCACCTCGGCTGCGCCATGAGGGACGAGATACGAAGGTGTCCCGGGGAGGACGAGGCGGGAACGACGTCGCGAGACCGCGAACCGCCCCGGCATCCCGAGCCGCGGTCCGCAAGAGATGTCGGAAAGCGCTTCACACCAGCGGGTGACGTCTGGGGTGTCCTGCGTCCGTCAGGGGGAGCGTCGGGTGAAGTCGCGGACCGCGCGCACCCCGGCGACAGAGCGGAATCGGACAGCAGAATCGGACATTTGACCGTGATTCGTACAAGGGTGGGTGAATCGCGCCACAGACCGCTTGTCGCCCGGAGGTGTGACAGGCGACCGTAGTCCCGTGCAGACGGGGGCCGGGGTGGTGGAGGCGCGGAGCGACGACTCCGCGACCGACGCCTTCGCCGTGCACCTGCGGGCGCAGCGCGGCCTGTCCGAGAACACGGTGCGCGCCTACCTGGGCGATCTGGCCGACCTGGACGGCTACGCCCGGCGGCACGGCGCCGGCGGCCTGACGGGCGTCGACATCGCGGTGCTCCGCGGGTGGCTCGCCTCGATGGCCGCGAGCCGTCGCAGCCGGGCGACCCTGGCCCGGCGGGGGTCGGCCGCGCGCACGTTCTTCGCCTGGGCCGCCCGGACGGGGCGCGTGGACGCCGACCCCGCGCTGCGGCTGGCGAGCGCCCGCCCCGCCGCGCACCTGCCGACGGTCCTGGACCAGGGCGCCGCGGCGACGCTGCTCGACACGGCGCGCCGGCGTGCCGACGACGGCGACCCCGTGCACCTGCGGGACTGGGCGGCGCTGGAGCTGATGTACGCGACCGGTGCCCGGGTGGGCGAGCTGTGCGGCGCGGACGTCGACGACCTGGACCTGGGCGGACGGACGCTGCGGGTGACCGGCAAGGGGGACCGCCAGCGGGTCGTCCCCGTCGGCGAGCTCGCGGTCGAGGCCACCGAGGCCTGGCTCACCCGGGGCCGCCCGGCGCTCGCCACGGACGGCTCCGGCGCGGCGCTCCTGCTCGGACGCCGCGGCGGCCGGGCCGACCAGCGTCAGCTCCGGCAGGCCGTGCACGCCGTGTCGCGCCTCGCGGAGGTCGACGACGTGGCGCCGCACGCGCTCCGGCACTCCGTCGCGACCCACCTCCTGGAGGGCGGTTCGGACCTCCGGAGCGTCCAGGAGGTGCTGGGGCACGCCAGCCTCGCGACCACGCAGCGCTACACCCACGTGACCGCGGACCGCCTCCGCGCGTCCTACGAGCAGGCTCACCCCCGCGCATGACATCCGAGATGGAGACAGGCATGTCAGTCCCTGCTGAGGTCACCGCCCCCGTGGCGGTGCCCGACCGCCCTGCCTGGGCGCCGCTGGGTGTCATCCCCCGTCAGCACGCGCTGGAGCAGGACCTCGACGCGGAGAGCGAGCTCCTGCTGGCCCGCGCCGACGTGGACGCCGTCGACGTGCTCGGGAGCGAGGTCCTGGACGCCGGTGCCGACACCGCCGTGCTGCACCTCGCGGCCGTGGAGGACCTGGAGACGTCCGAGGACCTCGACGCCCCGGCGGTCGACCCCGTGGCGGAGGACTGGCTGCTGTTCAAGGCGGGCGGGGACCGGCTCGTGCGGGAGCGGCTCATCCTGCACTACGCGCCGCTCGTGACCGCGGTGGCGGGTCGCGTCGGGATGCGGCTGCCGGCCATGGTCGAGCACGCGGACCTGGTCTCCTACGGCATGTTCGGCCTCATCGACGCGATCGAGAAGTACGAGCCGGGCCGGTCGGTGAAGTTCGAGACGTACGCCGGCGCCCGGATCCGCGGCGCGATCATCGACGAGCTGCGCGCGATGGACTGGATCCCGCGCTCGGTCCGCACGAAGGCACGCGCGGTCGACCGCGCGTACGCGGAGCTGGAGAGCGAGCTGCACCGCGTCCCGACCGAGAGCGAGGTGGCGGCCCGCCTCGGCATGGACATCCGGGACCTGCGGGCGCTGTTCACCCAGCTCTCGACGGTCAACGTCGCGGCGCTCGACGAGCTGCTGGGCGCGGGCGAGGAGCGGGGCGACCGGCTGTCGCTGCTGGACACGCTCGGTGACGACAGCACGCCCGACCCCGAGAACTCGTTCGAGGCGCAGGAGACGAGGTTCCTGCTGGCCCGCGCCATCGACCAGCTCGGCGAGCGGGAGAAGCTCGTGCTGGTCCTGTACTACTACGAGGGCATGACGCTCGCGGAGATCGGGCGGGTGCTCGGCGTGACCGAGTCGCGCATCTCCCAGATGCACACCGCGGCGATGCTGCGCCTGCGGGCCCGTCTCACGGAGGCCGACCGCGGCTGAGCCGGGCCGCCGGGGCGCGCCGGCGAGCAGGACGACCGGCCCGCCGGTGAGCAGGGCCTCCGGGTCCAGGTAGGTCTCGCCGTCCCGGACCCCCCAGTGCAGGCAGGTCGCGGGAGCGCAGTGCGACCGGGCGCCGTCGGCGACGGTCCCGAGCACGTCCCCGGCGGAGACCCGCGTCCCGGCCCCGACGAGGGGCGCGACGGGCTCGACCGAGCTCCGCAGGCCGTCGTCGTGGCGGACCGTCACGACCGGCCGGTCCACGACGACGCCGGCGTGCGTGACGGTCCCCGCCCGCGGGGCGCGCACCGGCGTCCCGGCGGGGGCGCGCAGGTCGACGCCCCGGTGCCCGGCGGCCCACGGCTGCGGCGGCGCGTCGAACGCCTCGAGCACGACGAACGGGTCCACCGGGGGCGACCACCCGGCCGGGGTGTGCGGCGTCGCGCCGGGCGCCGCTGCGAGGGAGGCGACCGCCGTCGCCGCGAGCGTGGCGACGACGACGAGCAGCGCCAGCAGGGCGGCGGGTGGTCCGGGGGGCGGGAGGCGCATCGGCATGACGGCACGGTGCCGCGCGGGTCGCCGGGCGGGCGTGGCCGCGGGCTCCCGCCTGGGGACGCACCGCGTGCTGCGGCGCTGGGGAGGAGCGGAGCCCCGCTGCCGGACGGGTACCGTCGGTGAGCGTCCCGGGACCGGTCCCGGCGGCTCGCCCCGTCCGGTAGACTGCCTCCTGCGACCGGTGCGTGCCGGTCGACATCGCGCGTCATCACCGGCGCTCGCACCCGGACCGTCCGACGGTCCCGGGTGGGTGCGGCGGGCCGACGCCGGCAGCGGTCCGGGTTCGTCCCGGCGTCGGCGTGGGCGTGGCGCCAGGGACGCCGCCCGCCCGGGAGGCGTCGACAACCGGACGAGCGGGTCGGCCACGCGGCTGGCCCGCGATCAGTGTGCGCGCCCCCGACGTGGGCGCGTCGGAAGGACCTGTCATGGCCGTCGTGACCATGCGCCAGCTGCTCGAGAGCGGTGTCCACTTCGGGCACCAGACCCGCCGCTGGAACCCCAAGATGAAGCGCTTCATCTTCACCGAGCGCAACGGCATCTACATCGTCGACCTGCAGCAGTCGCTGTCCTACATCGACCGCGCGTACGACTTCGTCAAGGAGACCGTCGCGCACGGCGGCACCATCCTGTTCGTCGGCACGAAGAAGCAGGCGCAGGAGCCGGTCGCGGAGCAGGCCGCCCGCGTCGGCATGCCGTACGTGAACCAGCGCTGGCTGGGTGGCATGCTCACCAACTTCCAGACGGTGAACAAGCGCCTGCAGCGCCTCAAGGAGCTCGAGCTCATCGACTTCGACGACGTCGCGGGCAGCGCGTACACGAAGAAGGAGCTGCTCATCATGCGTCGCGAGAAGGACAAGCTCGCGAAGACGCTGGGCGGCATCCGTGACATGGCCCGGACCCCGTCCGCCGTGTGGATCGTCGACACCAACAAGGAGCACCTGGCCGTCGACGAGGCCCGCAAGCTGGGCATCCCGATCGTCGCGATCCTCGACACCAACTGCGACCCGGACGTCGTCGACTACCCGATCCCGGGCAACGACGACGCCATCCGCGCCGTGCAGCTGCTCACCCGCGTGATCGCGGACGCCGCCGCCGAGGGCACCCTGCAGCGCCACTCCGCCCGTCAGGGTGGCGGCGCCGAGGCCGCCCCGGCCGACGCCGAGCCGCTGGCCGAGTGGGAGCGCGAGCTCCTCGCGGGCGCCGAGGAGTCGCTGGCCGCCACGCAGGCGACCGCCGACGAGGCCCCCGCGGGCGAGGCCGGTGCCGCCGAGGGTGCCGCCACGCCGGGCCAGGACGCCGCTCCGGCCGTCGAGGCCGCCGCCGAGGCCGCCGCGACCGAGGCCGCCGCGACCGAGACCGCCGCCGCCGAGTCCGAGGGCGACGCCGAGTCCGAGTGACCCGGCTGCCCGACGACACGTACTGACGAGAAGGACGGGAAACACATGGCCAACTACTCGATGGCCGACATCAAGGCGCTCCGTGAGAAGACCGGCGCGGGCATGATGGACGTCAAGAAGGCCCTGGAGGAGGCGGAGGGCGACGCCGACAAGGCGCTCGAGATCATCCGCGTCAAGGGCCTGAAGGGCGTCAGCAAGCGCGAGGGCCGCTCGGCCTCCGACGGCCTGGTGGCCGCCGAGGTCGTCACCGCCGGTGACGGCGAGGACGAGGTCGGCGTCATCGTCGAGGTGAACTCCGAGACGGACTTCGTCGCGAAGAACGCCACCTTCATCACCCTGGCGGAGAAGGTCCTCGCGACCGCCGTCGCCTCCGGCGCCCGCGACGCGGACGCCCTGCTCGCGGCGGACGCCGAGGGCAAGGCCCTGCAGGACGTCGTCGACGAGACGGCCGCCGTGCTCGGCGAGAAGGTCGTGGTCCGCCGCGTCGCCCGCGTCGCCGGCGAGAAGGTCACCGTCTACCTGCACAAGGTGAACAAGGACCTCCCCCCGCAGGTCGGCGTGCTCGTCGCGACCGACGCCAAGGGCGCCGAGGTGGCGCGCGACATCGCGACGCACATCGCCGCGTTCTCGCCGTCGTACCTGACCCGCGACGAGGTCCCGGCCGAGACGGTCGAGAACGAGCGCCGCATCGCCGAGGAGACCGCCCGCAACGAGGGCAAGCCCGAGGCCGCGCTGCCGAAGATCGTCGAGGGCCGCCTCAACGGCTACTTCAAGGACGTCGTCCTGCTGGACCAGGCGTTCGCGAAGGACGCGAAGAAGTCCGTCGCCCAGGTGCTCGCCGAGGTCGGCGGCACGGTGACCGGCTTCGTGCGGTTCCGCGTCGGCGCCTGACGACGCACCACCCGGTGGCCCCGGCCCGGCAGGGCCGGGGCCACCGGCGCGAGCACCACCCGACGCACCCGTCGACCGCGGTCGAAGACACTGGAGGTTCCCCGTGACCAACGAGACCGACGCCCGGCGGGTGCTGCTCAAGCTGTCGGGGGAGGCCTTCGGCGGCGGGCTCGTCGGCCTGGACGCCGGCGTGGTCCGGCGCATCGCGGCCGAGATCGCCGAGGCCGTCCGCGAGGGCGTGCAGGTCGCGATCGTCGTCGGCGGCGGCAACTTCTTCCGCGGCGCGGAGCTGGCCCAGAACGGCCTGGACCGGGCGCGCGCGGACTACATGGGCATGCTGGGCACGGTGATGAACTGCCTGGCCCTGCAGGACTTCCTCGAGCAGGCCGGCGTGGACACGCGCGTGCAGACCGCCATCACGATGGGCCAGGTCGCCGAGCCGTACATCCCGCTGCGCGCCATCCGGCACCTGGAGAAGGGCCGCGTGGTCATCTTCGGCGCCGGTGCCGGCATGCCGTACTTCTCGACGGACACCGTGTCGGTGCAGCGTGCGCTCGAGACGCACTGCGACGAGGTCCTCATGGGCAAGAACGGCGTCGACGGCGTGTACAGCGCCGACCCGCGCACGGACCCCGACGCCGTGCGGCTGGACCACCTGACCTACACCGAGGCGATCGTCCAGGAGCTCGGGGTCATGGACTCCACCGCCCTGTCGATGTGCCGCGACAACGGCGTGCGCATGCGCGTCTTCGGGCTGGAGGCGCCGGGCAACGTCACCCGCGTGCTCCGGGGTGAGAAGATCGGGACGCTGGTCACCGAGGACTGACCCCGCCGGCGCGCCCGCCCGGCCGCACGCCTCCCGCACGCCCGCACCGCCAGCAGGACCTGAACCGAAGGAGCAACCGTGATCGACGAGATCCTCCTCGAGGCCGAGGAGAAGATGGACAAGGCCGTCGAGGTCGCGAAGGAGGACTTCGCCGCGATCCGCACGGGGCGCGCGAACGCGGCGATGTTCAACAAGATCACCGTCGACTACTACGGGAGCCCGACGCCGCTGCAGCAGCTCGCGTCGTTCAACGTGACCGAGGCCCGCACCATCCTCATCTCCCCGTTCGACAAGTCGTCGATGCAGGGGATCGAGAAGGCGCTGCGCGACTCGGACCTCGGCGTCAACCCGACGAACGACGGCAACGTCATCCGCGTGACCCTGCCCGCCCTCACGCAGGAGCGCCGCAAGGAGTTCGTGAAGCTGGCGAAGTCGAAGGCCGAGGACTCCCGCGTGTCGGTGCGCAACATCCGCCGCCGGGCGAAGGACGAGCTGGACCGCCTGGTCAAGGACGGCGAGGCCGGCGAGGACGAGGTCGTCCGCGCCGAGAAGGAGCTGGAGGCCGTGACGCGGCGCCACGTCGACCTGGTCGACCAGCTCCTGTCCTCCAAGGAGTCGGAGCTGCTCGAGGTCTGATGTCCGCTCCACCCGCCGTCGCCCCCGCCCCCGGCACCTCGCGTGCCGGGCGGGACCTGCCCGTCGCCACCGCCGTCGGACTCGGCCTGCTGGTCGCCGTCGCGGCGTCGCTGTTCCTCCGCAAGGAGGTGTTCGGCGTCGTCGCGGTGCTCGCCGTCGGGGCGGGGCTGTGGGAGCTGGCGCAGGCGTTCGCGCGCCGGGGCGTCCACATCCCGGTGCTCCCGCTGCTGGTGGGGGACGTCGGCATCCTCGTCTCCGCGTACGTCGCGGGCATGGAGGCGCTGTTCGTCGCGTTCGTGCTGACGGTCGGCGGGCTGGTGGTCTGGCGGGTGCTGGACGGCAGCGGCGCGCCGGCGGTGCGGGACGCGACGGCGGGCGTGTTCGCCGCGGCGTACCTGCCGCTCATGGCGGGGTTCGTGGTGCTCATGCTCGCGGCGGACGACGGGCCGATGCGGGTCGCGCTGTTCATCCTGCTGTGCGTCGCGAACGACACCGGCGGGTACGTGGTCGGCGTGCTGATCGGGCGGCACCCGCTGGCGCCGTCGGTGAGCCCGAAGAAGACCTGGGAGGGCCTGCTCGGCTCGGTGGTGCTGGCGTGCGTCGTCGGCGTGCTGGGCGTGCACCTCATGTTCGACGGGGACCCGGCCGTGGGCGCGCTGCTGGGCCTGGCCACCGTCGCCGTGGCCACGCTCGGGGACCTGGGCGAGTCGATGATCAAGCGGGACCTCGAGCTCAAGGACATGGGGACGCTGCTGCCGGGCCACGGCGGCGTGCTCGACCGCATCGACTCCATGCTGCTCGCCGCGCCCGTCGTGTACCTGCTGCTCGAGGCGCTCCAGCCCGTCGCGGCCTGATCCGGGGGGACCCATGAACGCCACACCCGTCGCACTCAACCTGTCCGCGCCGACGCGCGGCGCCCGCGGCAAGCCGCCGAAGCACTTCGTGGACCTCACGCCCGAGGAGCGGGTCGCCGCCGTCACGGAGCTCGGCGAGAAGCCGCTGCGCGCCAAGCAGCTCGCGACGCACTACTTCAGCCACCTCACCGCCGACCCGGCCGCCATGACCGACCTGCCCGCCGCGAGCCGCGACAAGCTGGTGGAGGCCCTGTTCCCGCCCCTGCTGACGGCGGCGCGCACGATGCAGGCCGACGGCGGCACGACCGTCAAGACGCTGTGGCACCTGTTCGACGGGGCGAAGGTCGAGTCGGTGCTCATGCGGTACGCGCACCGCTCCACGCTGTGCGTGTCGAGCCAGGCCGGCTGCGGCATGGCGTGCCCGTTCTGCGCGACCGGTCAGCTCGGCCTGACCCGCAACCTGTCGACGGCCGAGGTCGTCGAGCAGGTGCGTTCCGCGGCGGCCTCGCTCCAGGCCGGCGAGGTGCCGGGCGGCCCGACGCGCCTGTCGAACGTCGTGTTCATGGGCATGGGCGAGCCGCTCGCGAACTACAAGACGGTGATGGAGACGGTGCGCCGGCTGACCGCGCCGGTCCCGCAGGGCCTCGGCATGTCGGCCCGCAACATCACGGTCTCGACGGTCGGGCTCGTCCCGGCCATGCGCAAGCTCGCGGGCGAGGGCATCCCGGTGACGCTGGCCCTGTCCCTGCACGCGCCGGACGACGAGCTGCGCAACGAGCTCGTGCCGATCAACACCCGGTGGAGCGTCAAGGAGACGATCGACGCCGCCTACGAGTACTTCCAGGCGACGGGCCGGCGGGTGTCGATCGAGTACGCGCTCATGCGCGACATCAACGACCAGGCGTGGCGCGCGGACCTGCTCGGCACGGAGCTGAACCGGCGGGGGCGGGGCTGGGTGCACTGCAACCCGATCCCGCTGAACCCGACGCCCGGCTCCAAGTGGACGGCGAGCGATCCTGCCGTCGAGCAGGAGTTCGTGGCACGCTTGCGCGCACACGGCATCCCCACCACCGTCCGCGACACCCGCGGGTCCGACATCGACGGTGCGTGCGGCCAGCTGGCGGCTGAGGAGGACTGATGAGCGGCGGCACCATGTTCCGGCGGGTGACGGGCGTGCGCACCGGGTACCACCCGGAGGAGGTCGACGACTTCTTCACGCACGCACGCAGCGTCTACGAGCAGGGGCCGTCCGGGGCGCTGTCGAGCAAGGACGTGCGCACCGTCGCCTTCGACCTGGTGCGCCACGGCTACTCCACCACGGCCGTCGACGCCGCGCTCGACCGGCTGGAGGCGGCGTTCGTCGCCCGCGCCCGTGCGGACTTCATCGCGGAGCGCGGCCGGCAGGCGTGGCTGGAGCAGCTCGCCGAGCAGGCGCGCACGCTGTACGGCCGGCTGACCCGGCCCGACGGCGAGCGGTTCTCCCCGCCGAAGGGCCGGCAGGCCGGGTACCTCGCCGAGGACGTCGACGCGCTGTGCCACCGGCTGGTCGCGTACTTCGACACCAACACGCCGCTGGCGGCGCAGGAGGTGCGCTCGGCGGTGTTCCGGCGCGCGAAGGGCGCCAAGGCGTACGCCGAGGGACCCGTGGACGCGTTCTTCGAGCGCGCCGTGGACGTGCTGCTCGCCGCGGAGTAGCCCCGCCTCGGGCAGGATGGTGCGGATGAACGCGCGCACCGTCGTCCTGCTCGGCTCCACCGGTTCGATCGGCACCCAGGCCGTCGACGTCATCACCCGGAACCCCGACCGGTTCCGGGTGACGGGCCTCAGCGCGGGCGGGGCGGACCCCGCGGCGCTGGCCCGGCAGGCGGTGGCGCTCGGCGCGCAGACCGTCGCGGTGGCGGACCCCGACGCCGCGGGCACGGTGTTCGCCGCGCTCGTCCGCGCGTCCGCCGACGCCGGGCTGCGCCAGATGGGCGTCGAGGTGCTGACCGGCCCGGACGCGGCGACGCAGCTCGCGGCCCGCGGCGCGGACGTCGTGCTCAACGGCATCACGGGCTCCGTGGGCCTCGGCCCGACGCTCGCCGCCCTGGAGGCGGGCAGCACGCTGGCGCTGGCGAACAAGGAGTCCCTGGTGGCCGGCGGGCCCCTGGTGCGCGCCGCGGTGCGGCGCCCCGGGCAGGTCGTGCCGGTCGACTCGGAGCACTCGGCGATCGCGCAGTGCCTGCGGGGCGGCGCCCGGTCCGAGGTGCGGCGCCTGGTGCTGACGGCCTCCGGGGGACCGTTCCGCGGCCGGTCCCGCGACCGGCTCGCGGACGTGACGCCGGCGGAGGCCCTGGCGCACCCCACCTGGTCGATGGGCCCGGTGGTGACGGTCAACTCCGCGACGATGGTCAACAAGGGGCTGGAGCTGATCGAGGCTCACCTGCTGTTCGACGTCCCGGTGGCGGACATCCAGGTCGTGGTGCACCCGCAGTCCGTCGTGCACTCGATGGTGGAGTTCGCCGACGGGTCGACGATCGCGCAGGCGTCGCCGCCCGACATGCGGCTGCCGATCGCCCTCGGCCTGTCGTGGCCGGACCGCGTGCCGGACGCCGCCGTCCCGTGCGACTGGACCCGGGCGGGGTCGTGGACCTTCGAGCCTCTCGACGAGGACGTGTTCGGCGCGGTGGCGCTCGCCCGGGCCGCGGTCGGGGCGTCGGGCACGCACCCGGCGGTGTACAACGCGGCGAACGAGGAGGCCGTCGCGGCGTTCCTCGACGGCCGGCTGCCGTTCCTCGGGGTGGTGGGGACGGTCGAGGAGGTGCTCGCCGCCTACGAGGGCGCGCCGGCCGGCTCCGTGGCCGACGTGCACGCGGCGGAGGAGTGGGCGCGCGCCCGGGCGCGGGAGCGCATCGCGGCGGCCGCCTGACGGACGGCGCTCAGCCCCCCAGCAGCGGGGCGAGCGCCCGCGCCAGGCGGCTCGGCCGGCCGGTGAGGCGCTCCTCCGCGTCCGCCAGCGCCGCCCCGCGCAGCCCGGCGGTGATCCCCGCCCAGCGCGCCGGCTCCGGCTCCCACTCCGGGGAGCGGTGGCCCACCCACGGCAGCCGCGTCAGGGCCGACTCCGTGCCGGTGAGCAGGTCCGCCAGGGTGCGGCCCGCGAGGTTCGCGGTGGCGACGCCGTCGCCGACGTAGCCGCCGGCCCAGGCGATGCCGTCGTCCCCGAGCCCCACGGACGCGTGCCAGTCGCGCGGCACCCCGAGCGGACCGCCCCAGGCGTGCGTGATCCGGGCTCCCCGCACGGCGGGGAACAGGTCCACCAGGGCGTCGCGCAGCCGCCGGGCGACGCGCGGGTCCTGGTCGAACGCCGGGTCGACGGCCGAGCCCCAGTGGTACGGCGCCCCGCGGCCGCCGAACGCCAGCCGGTCGTCGGCGGTGCGCTGCCCGTAGACGAGCAGGTGCCGCCCGTCGGTGAACGTCTGCCCGCGCTCCAGGCCGATGAGGTCCCACGCGCTGGCCGGCAGGGGCTCGGTGGCGATCATCAGCGAGTACAGCGGGGCGAGGGCCCGGCGCGTGCCGGGCAGCGTCGCGGTCCACGCCTCGACGGCGCGCACGACGTGGCGGGCCCGGACGGTGCCCTGGTCGGTGACGACCGCCCGGGGCGAGATCCGCAGCGCGCGCGTCCCCTCGGCGAGGCGCGCGCCCCGGGCGGTGACGACGTCCGCGAGCCCGCGCACGAGCCGCGCGGGCTGCACCCGCGCGCAGTCCGGCGTCCACGTGCCGCCGAGCACGTCGTCGGCGCGGACGTGCTCGGCGACCTCGGCGGGGCCGAGCAGGTCCAGCTCGTCGCCCCAGCGGCCGGCGTCGGCGGCCTCGGCCGTCAGACGCGCGAGCTGCGCGGGCGTGCGGGCCAGCGTGACCGTGCCGCCGTACGCGAAGTCGCAGGCGATCTCCTCGGCGGCCGCCACGCCCCCCACCTCGACGACCGTGTCCCGCATGGCCGCGCGCATCGACCGCGCGGCCTCCTCCCCGTGCCGGCGGGCGAGCGCCTCGGCGGACACCGGGAACAGCGCCGAGCACCAGCCGCCGTTGCGGCCGCTCGCGCCGTAGCCGGCCACCGCCTGCTCGACCACCAGCACGTCCAGCGCGGGGTCGGCCTCCAGCAGGTAGTACGCGGTCCACAGGCCGGTGAGGCCCGCGCCGACCACGACGACGTCGGCCGTGGTGTCCCCGTCGAGCGGGTCACGCGGCTCCAGCGGCCCGTCGGCCGCCACCTGGTCGAACCACAGCGACAGCCCGGCCAGGTCCCGGCCCGCCGTCCAGGCGAGCACCGGCCCGCCCCCGGCCCGCGTCACAGCCGCGCCCACGCCTCGCCGAGCACCCCGCGCAGGATCTGGCCGATCTCGGCGAACTCCGCGGGCCCGCAGGTCAGCGGGGGCGCGAGCTGGATCACCGGGTCCCCGCGGTCGTCGGCCCGGCAGTACAGGCCGGCCTCGAACAGGGCGGGGGACAGGAAGTCGCGCAGCAGGTGCTCGGACTCGGCGTCGTCGAACGTCTCCCGGGTGCCCTTGTCCTTGACGAGCTCGATGCCGTAGAAGTACCCGGCGCCGCGCACGTCGCCCACGATCGGCAGGTCCAGCAGCCCCTCGAGCTCGGCCCGGAACAGCGGCGCGTTCTCGTGCACCCGCTGCGTGAGGCCCTCGCGCTCGAAGATGTCGAGGTTCGCCATCGCGACGGCCGCGGAGACCGGGTGCCCGCCGAACGTGTAGCCGTGGTAGAACGTCGCGTCGCCGGTGCGGAACGGCTCGTAGACCCGGTCGGAGACGAGCGTCGCGCCGATCGGGGAGTAGCCGGACGTCAGGCCCTTGGCGCAGGTGATCATGTCCGGCACGTACCCGAGGTCCTGGCACGCGAACAGCTCGCCGATGCGGCCGAACGCGCAGATGACCTCGTCGGAGACGAGCAGCACGTCGTAGCGGTCGCAGATCTCCCGGACCCGCTGGAAGTACCCGGGCGGGGGCGGGAAGCAGCCGCCGGCGTTCTGCACGGGCTCGAGGAACACCGCGGCGACGGTCTCGGGGCCCTCGAACTCGATGGCCTCCGCGATGCGGTCCGCCGCCCAGCGCCCGAACGCCTCCGGGTCGTCCCGCAGGTGCTCCGGCGCGCGGTACTGGTTGGTGTTCGGGACGCGCGTCGTCGACGGCACGAGGGGCTCGAACGGCGCCTTCAGCCCGGGGATGCCGGTGATGGACAGGGCGCCCTGCGTGGTCCCGTGGTAGGCGACGGCCCGGGAGATCACCTTGTGCTTGCCGGGCCGGCCCACGAGCTTCCAGTACTGCTTGGCCAGCTTCCACGCGGTCTCGACGGCCTCGCCGCCGCCGGTGGTGAAGAACACCCGGTTCAGGTCGCCCGGCGCGGCGTCCGCGAGGCGCTCGGCCAGGTCGATCGCCTGCGGGTGCGCGTACGACCACAGCGGGAAGAACGCGAGCTGCTCGGCCTGCTGCCGGGCCCGCTCGGCGAGCTCGGCGCGGCCGTGCCCGACCTGCACCACGAACAGGCCCGCGAGCCCGTCGAGGTACCGGCGCCCGCGGTCGTCCCAGATGTGGTGCCCCTCGCCGCGCACGATCGTGGGGACGTGCTGCTCCCACGCGCTCTGCCGCGTGAAGTGGCCCCACAGGTGGTCGCGGGCGGCGGCGTGCCGGTCGGTGCCGCGCGGGGTGACGGTGGTGAGGGTCTCGGTCATCGGGTTCCCCAGTCGTATTGCTGCTTGCGCAGCTTGAGGTAGACGAACGTCTCGGTGGCCCGCACGCCGGGCAGCGTGCGGATGCGGTCGTTGAGCACGGCGAGCAGGTGGTCGTCCCCGGTGCAGACGACCTCGACGAGCACGTCGAAGCCGCCCGCGGTGATGACCACGTAGTCGACCTCGGGGAGGGCGGCGAGCGCGTCGGCGAGCGCCTCGAGGTCGCCCTCGGCGCGGATGCCGATCATGGCCTGGCGGGCGAAGCCGACCTGCACGGGGTCGGTGACGGCGACGATCTGGACGACCCCCGAGTCCGTGAGGCGCTGCACGCGCTGGCGCACCGCGGCCTCGGACAGCCCCACGGCCTTGGCGATCGTCGCGTAGGAGCGGCGGCCGTCCTCCTGGAGCTGCTCGATGATCGCCTTGGACGTGTCGTCCAGGGCGGGGGTGGTCTCGGCGCGGGGTGTCACGCCCTCGATGGTCGCCCGGCGCTGCCGCCTCGCGCAAGGGATTCCGTCGCCCGGGCGCGTCGCCACCACGGATCCGGTCGGCGAAACACATCCTTAACGCAGATTTTCGCAAACGTGTCCTGCGGCGCGGGTGCTCCCGCGCCTAGCGTTCCCCCGACCGCGGCGCCCGGTGCGCCGACGGGTCGGACCGGAGGGGGAGGGCCTGTGACCGTGCCGAACGCCACGCCGCTCGTGCTGCAGAACTTCGTGGACGGCGCCCCGGTGCCCGCGGCCGATGGCCGGGTGGCCGACGTGCTCGACCCGAGCACCGGCGAGGTCTACGCGCAGGCCCCGGTGTCCGGCCCCGCCGACGTGGACGCCGCCGTGACGGCCGCCGCGTCGGCGTTCACCACGTGGCGCCGCACCACGCCGGCCGAGCGGCAGCGCGCGCTGCTGCGGATCGCGGACGCGCTCGAGGCGCGGGCGGACGATTTCGTCGCCGTGGAGTCACGGGACACCGGCAAGCCGCTGCACCTGACCGCGACGGAGGAGGTGCCGCCGTGCGCGGACCAGCTCCGGTTCTTCGCCGGGGCGGCGCGCATCCTCGAGGGGGCGTCCGCGGGCGAGTACCTCGCGGGCCACACGTCGTTCGTGCGGCGCGAGCCCGTCGGGGTGGTCGGCCAGGTCACGCCCTGGAACTACCCGCTGATGATGGCGGTCTGGAAGATCGCGCCCGCCCTGGCCGCCGGGAACACGGTGGTGCTCAAGCCGTCCGACACGACGCCCGCGTCCACGCTGCTGCTGGCCGAGGTGGCCGCGGAGTTCCTGCCGCCCGGCGTGCTCAACGTGGTGTGCGGCGACCGCGACACCGGCCGCGCGCTGGTCGCGCACCCGCGCCCGGACATGGTGGCGATCACGGGCTCCGTGCGGGCGGGCACCGAGGTCGCCGGCGCGGCGGCCCGGGACGTCAAGCGGGTGCACCTGGAGCTCGGCGGCAAGGCGCCGGTCGTGGTGTTCGCCGACGCGGACCTGGCCGCGGCGGCGGAGGGCATCGCGGCCGCCGGCTACTTCAACGCCGGGCAGGACTGCACCGCCGCCACGCGGGTGCTGGTGCAGGCGACCGTGCACGACGACTTCCTCGCCGCGCTGGCCGAGCAGGCGCGGGCGCAGCGCACCGGCATGCCGGACGACCCGGGCGTGGCGTTCGGGCCCGTGAACAGCGCCGCGCAGCTCGACCGCGTGACGGGGTTCCTCGACCGGCTGCCGGACCACGCGCAGGTCGTCGCCGGCGGCCACCGGCAGGGCGACCGCGGCTACTTCCACGAGGCCACCGTGGTCGCGGGCCTGCGGCCGGACGACGAGGCCGCGCGGGACGAGATCTTCGGGCCGGTCATCACGGTGCAGACGTTCACCGACGAGGCGGAGGCGCTGGCCCTCGCCAACGGCGTCCGCTACGGCCTGTCCGGCTCGGTGTGGACGACGGACCACGCCCGCGCGATGCGGATGTCCCGCGACCTCGACGCCGGCGTCGTGTGGATCAACACCCACATCCCGTTCGTGGCCGAGATGCCGCACGGCGGCTTCAAGCAGTCCGGCTACGGCAAGGACCTCTCGATGTACGGCTTCGAGGACTACACCCGCATCAAGCACGTCATGAGCGCCATCGAGTAGCGCGGCCCCGCCGGACCACCGGCCCGAGCCCCCGCCCCGACCCAGAGGAGTCCGATGTCCCCTCGACGAGCCCTCCCCGCCGACCCCCGCGTGCGCGCCGTCCTCGCCGCGGTCGGCGGCCGGCGCCGCGCCCCGGGAGCCGGCGCCGCCGCGCTCCCCGCCGTCCCGCCGGCGGGCGCCAGCCGCCGCCAGTTCCTCGCCGGCACGCTCGGCGGCGTCGGTGCGGGCCTGCTGCTCGCGGCCTGCGGCACCGGCGGCACCCCCTCGGGCGGCACCTCCGCGACGGCCGCCACCGACCTGTCGCAGACCGAGAAGCTGGTGCGCTGGGCCAACTGGACGCTGTACCTCGACCAGGACGACGCGGGCACCGGCTACCCGACCCTCGACGCGTTCACCGCGCAGACCGGCATCGACGTCACGTACGCCGAGGACGTCGACGACAACGACTCGTTCTACGGCAAGGTCTCCGGGCAGCTCGCCAACGGCCAGGACATCGGCTACGACATCGTCACGCTCACGGACTGGATGGCCGCGCGCCTGATCCGGATGGGCTACACCCAGGAGCTCGACCGCTCGGCGATGCCGAACGCGGACAACATCCTGCCGGACCTCGCCCAGGTGGACTTCGACCCCGGCCGGCGCCACTCCCTCACGTGGCAGTCCGGGTTCGGCGGGCTGGCGTGGGCGAAGGACCAGGTGCCCGGCGGCATGACGTCGGTCTCGGACCTGTGGGCGCCGGAGCTCGCCGGCAAGGTCGAGGTGCTCTCGGAGATGCGCGACACCATCGGGCTCATCATGCTCGACCAGGGCGTGGACCCGTCGGGCGACTGGGGCGAGGACGAGTTCGACGCGGCGCTCGCGGTGCTGCGGGACAAGATCGACTCCGGCCACATCCGGCAGGTCCGGGGCAACTCCTACGCGCAGGACCTGGTCAGCGGCGACGCGGTCGCGGTCATCGGGTGGTCCGGCGACATCACCGCGCTGAACTACGAGAACGACGACCGCTTCGCGTTCGCGATCCCGGAGGCCGGCGGCACGCTCTGGAGCGACAACCTCATGGTCCCCGTCGGCGCGACGCACAAGGCGAACGCCGAGGAGCTCATGAACTACTACTACGACCCGGAGGTCGCCGCCCAGGTCGCCGCGTGGGTCAACTACATCACCCCCGTGCAGGGCGCCCGCGAGGCCATGGAGGCGATCGACCCGGAGCTCGCCGAGAACCCGATGATCTTCCCGGACGAGGCCACGCTCGCCACCGCGCACGTGTTCCGGACGCTCACGCCCGAGGAGGAGACGACCTACAACGGCGCGTTCCTGGACGTGATCGGCGCGTGAGCGCGCACGCCGCCGGCCCCGCGACCCGCGCGGGCGCCGCCCTGGAGATCTGGGACGTCACGAAGTCGTTCGGGTCGTTCACCGCGGTGGACGACCTCACGCTGACGGTGCCCTCGGGGTCGTTCTTCGCGCTGCTCGGTCCGTCCGGCTGCGGCAAGACGACGACCCTGCGGATGGTGGCCGGCCTGGAGCAGCCCACGACCGGTGCGATCTCGATCGGGGGCCGCGAGGTCACCGGGACGGCGGCGCACCAGCGGCCCGTCAACACCGTGTTCCAGTCGTACGCCCTGTTCCCGCACCTGTCCGTGCTGGAGAACGTCGCGTTCGGCCTGCGCCGCCGCCGGGTGCGCGACGCGGTCGCCCGGGCGCGCGAGGGCCTGGACCTGGTGCAGCTCGGGCACCTCGGCGACCGGCGCCCGGCGCAGCTGTCCGGGGGGCAGCAGCAGCGGGTCGCGCTCGCCCGCGCCCTGGTCAACAACCCGGCGCTGCTGCTGCTCGACGAGCCCCTCGGCGCCCTCGACCTCAAGCTCCGCCGGCAGATGCAGACCGAGCTCAAGCGGATCCAGACCGAGGTGGGCCTCACGTTCGTGCACGTCACGCACGACCAGGAGGAGGCCATGACGATGGCCGACACGGTCGCGGTGATGAACCACGGGCGCATCGAGCAGCTCGGCAGCCCGGCGGACCTGTACGAGCTGCCGCGGACGGCGTTCGTGGCGAACTTCCTCGGGCAGTCGAACCTCGTCGCGGGCGAGGTGCGGGAGGGACCGGGGGCGGACGGCTCGCTGGGCGTCGACGTCGCCGGGGCGCGGCTGCGGGTGCCGGCGGCGCGCGCGGTGCGCACGTCCGGGCGGGTGCTCGTCGGGGTGCGGCCGGAGAAGGTGCGGCTGCTGGCGCCCGGGGAGGAGCCCGCGCCGGGGTCCAACGTGCTCGGCCCGGGGACCGTGACGGACGTGGCGTTCGCGGGGGTGAGCACCCAGTACCTCGTGGACGTCCCGGGCGCGGGGGTGTTCGGCGTCTTCGCCCAGAACCTGGCCGCCGGTGCGACGCTCGCCGTCGGCGACCCGGTGCGGCTCGCGTGGGCGGTGGACCACACCTTCGGCCTGGACGGGGCCGGGGCGGCCTCCGGGGGCGACGCCGCCACCGGCGCGGCGCCCGTCGCCGAGGCGGTCGCATGAGCATCGCCGCCGCCCTCGCCGACTCCGGGACCGCGCCCGCGGGGACCGCCGGACCGTCCGCGTCCGGGGCGGGTCGCCGGCGCTCCCGGTCCGGCGCGCTCGGCCTCATGCTGCCGGGCACCGCGTACCTCGTGCTGTTCTTCGTCGTCCCCGTCGGCGCGCTGCTCGCCACGTCGCTCTACGTGCCCGTGCCCGGCGGCGACGTCGGCCAGTTCCAGCCGGCGCTGCACTGGCAGAACTACACCGACGCGCTCGCGCAGTTCTGGCCGCAGCTCGTGCGGTCGTTCGCGTTCGCGCTGGTCGCGACCCTGGCCGCGCTCGTCATCGGCTACCCGCTGGCGTACGCGATCGCGGTGCGCGCCCGCGGCCGGACGCTGCTGCAGGGCGTCCTGCTCGTGCTGGTGGTCGCCCCGTTCTTCACGAGCTTCATCCTGCGCACCATCGCGTGGAAGCAGATCCTCGCCGACGACTCGTTCGTGGTGCAGGCGCTGCGGTGGCTGCACCTGCTGCCGCCGGACGGCCGGCTGACCGCGACGGCGTTCGCGGTGGTCGCGGGCCTCACCTACAACTTCCTGCCGTTCATGGCGCTGCCGATCTACGCCAGCCTGGAGCGGCTGGACCCCCGGCTGCTGGAGGCGGGGGACGACCTGTACGCGCGGCCGGTGACCACGTTCCGCACCGTGACGCTGCCCCTGTCGCTGCCGGGCGTGGTGTCGGGGACCCTGCTGACGTTCATCCCGGCCGCGGGGGACTACGTGAACTCGTCCCTGCTCGGCAACAGCACCGACACCGCCATGATCGGGCAGGTCATCGACGCCCGGTTCTTCAAGGTGCTCGACTACCCGACGGCCGCCGCGCTGTCGGTGGTCCTCATGGCCGCGATCCTCGTGCTCGTCGGGCTGTACGTCCGCCGCGCCGGCACCGAGGAGCTGGTGTGAGCGCGCGCCCGGGGCCGCGCCCGCGCCGGTGGCGGGTCGGCGGCGCGCTCGTCCCGGTGTTCGCGGGGCTGGCGTTCCTCTACCTGCTCGTGCCGGTGGCCTACACCGTGGCGTTCTCCTTCAACGACGCCGGCAAGACCAACCTCGTGTGGCGCGGCTTCACGCTGGACAACTGGCGCAACCCGTGCGGCGCCCCGCAGGTCTGCGAGGCGTTCGCGAACTCGATCCAGGTCGGGCTGCTCTCCACGCTCGTCGCCACGGCGCTCGGCACGCTCGTCGCGATCGCGCTCGTGCGCTACCGGTTCCGGGGCCGCGCGCTGGCGAACCTGCTCATCTTCCTGCCGATGTCGACTCCCGAGGTCGTGCTCGGGGCCGCGCTGCTCGCGCAGTTCCTGTCGCTGCGGGTGCAGCTCGGGTTCTGGACGGTGGTCGCCGCGCACGTGATGTTCTGCATCTCGTTCGTCGTCGTGGCGGTCAAGGCGCGGGTGGCCTCGCTGGACCCGCGCCTCGAGGAGGCCGCGGCGGACCTGTTCGCGACGCCCTGGCAGGCGTTCTGGCGCGTGACGTTCCCGCTGCTGCTGCCGGGCATCGCCGCCGCGGCGCTGCTCGCGTTCAGCCTCAGCTTCGACGACTTCATCATCACGAACTTCAACTCCGGCAGCTTCACCACGTTCCCGAAGTTCGTCTACGTCTCGGCGACGCGCGGCATCCCGCCGCAGGCCAACGTCATCGGGTCGTCCATGTTCGCCCTGTCGCTCCTCGTGGTGATCGGGTCCCAGGTCGTCCGGGCCGGCAGGGCCGGGCGGCAGCGACGGCGCCTGTCCACGGCGCCCTGACGGAGAGGTTCCCCATGCGGGTCGTCGTGGTCGGCAGCGGCGGGGTGGGCGACGCGGTCGCCCGGATCGCCGCCCGGCGCCAGTTCTTCGAGCTCCTGGTGGTCGCGGACCGGGACCCCGGGCGGGCGGCCCGCACGGTCGCCGCCGCGGCCGGGCGGGACGTCGTCGGCGGGCGGTTCGTCGCCGCGCAGGTCGACGCCTCGGACCCCGCGGCGGTCGCGGCGCTGCTGCGGGAGCACCGCGCCACGCACGTCCTCAACGCCGTCGACCCGCGCTTCGTGATACCGGTGTTCGACGCGGCGCTCGCGGCCGGGGTGGACTACCTCGACATGGCGATGTCCCTGTCGACGCCGCACCCCGACGCCCCGTACGAGCAGGTGGGCGTGAAGCTGGGGGACCGGCAGCTCGCCCGGGCCGCCGACTGGGAGGCCGCGGGCCGCCTCGCCCTGCTGGGCATCGGCGTCGAGCCGGGGCTGTCCGACGTCTTCGCGCGGTACGCCGCCGACCACCTGTTCGACCGGATCGAGGAGCTCGGGGTGCGCGACGGCGCCAACCTCGTGGTGCGCGGCGAGGACGGCGAGCCGGTGTTCGCCCCGTCGTTCTCCATCTGGACGACCATCGAGGAGTGCCTCAACCCGCCGGTGGTCTACGACGCGGCGCGCGCCCGGGCCGCGGGGGACCGCGACGCGGGGTGGCACACCGTCCCGCCGTTCCACGAGCCGGAGGTGTTCGACTTCCCGGCGCCCGTCGGCCCGGTGGAGTGCGTGCACGTGGAGCACGAGGAGGTGCTGCTCATGCCGCGGTGGGTGGACGCCGAGCGGGTCACGTTCAAGTACGGCCTCGGCGAGGAGTTCATCGGCGTGCTGCGGACCCTGCACACCCTGGGCCTCGACTCCACCGTGCCCGTGCGGGTCGGCGGCGTCGAGGTCAGCCCCCGCGACGTCGTGGCGGCGGTCCTGCCCGACCCGGCGACCCTGGGCGACCGCATGTCCGGCTCCACGTGCGCCGGGCTGCTCGTCACGGGGACCGGCAAGGACGGCGCGCCCCGCGAGGTCTACCTGCACCACCTCGTGGACAACGCCTGGTCGATGGCGGAGTACGGCGCGCAGTGCGTGGTGTGGCAGACCGCGGTCAACCCCGTCGTCGCCCTGGAGCTGCTCGCGCAGGGCACGTGGTCGGGGACCGGGGTGCTCGGGCCGGAGGCGTTCGACGCGGTGCCGTTCCTGGAGCTGCTGGCGGCACCCGGGCCGCAGGGGTACGGATCGCCCTGGGGGATGGACGAGCGCACGCCGGCGGTGGCCGCCGCCGGGTGATCCGCGGGTGAACCCGCCCCGTGGCACCGGCGTGGCGCGGGCGGGCGAGGTACCGTGCCTCGACCCTGACGACCCCGGAGAGCGCCATGTCCGCACCGTCGCCCGCCCCGCGGGACCTGCCCGTGGCACGCCGGTCCGGCGACCCGACGCTCGGGCTGATCCGCCGCGTGCTGCTGGTGTGCCTCGGCGCGGGTGCGGTCGCGATCGCCTCGGTCGCCGTGGCCCGGTGGGACGACCCGCTGCTGCGGGTGGTGTCCCCGGTCCTGCTCGCCGTGGTGATCGCCTTCGGGTGGGTGCTGCTCCGGCGGCCGCGCACGACGATCCCCGTCGCCCGCCTGGTGCTGTCGGCCTTCGACGTGCTGTGGCTCGGCGTCCTGGCGTCCCGGCTCGGCGCGGGCAGCGGCGGGTGGGACGCGCTGTTCCCCACGACGTTCATGGGCCTCGCGCTGTTCGTGGTCATCGGGTTCCTCGTCTACCCGACGCGGTTCGCGGTGCTGCACGCCGGCGTCCTGGTGGTCGCCACGCCGGCGGTGGGTCTCGCGGCGCTCGCGGTCGGACCCGACGACGGACGCCGCGGCGCGCACGGCGTCGACCTGCTGCGGTACGCGATGTACCTGGCGGTGCTCGCGGCGATGGTCTGGGTGCTGTCCCGCACCAAGGAGCACGCGACCCGCGCGTTCCTCGTCGCCGAGCACGCCAGCGCGGAGGCGGCGAGCATGCGCGAGATGGCCTACCGGGACGCGCTGACCGGAGCGGCGAACCGCCGCCGGCTCGAGGAGGAGCTGGCGTACCAGGCGCGGGTCGTCGGGTCCGGGCTGGACGTCGCGCTCGTCTACCTGGACCTCGACCGGTTCAAGCTCGTCAACGACACCCTGGGGCACGCGGTGGGCGACCGGGTGCTCGTCGCCGTGGCCCACACCCTGGAGCAGCAGGTCCGGTCGGGCGACCTCGTCGCGCGGCTGGGCGGCGAGGAGTTCGTCGTCGTCGCCCCCGGCATGGGCCCCGGCGACGCCCGCGAGATGGCCGAGCGGCTGCGCGGTCTGCTCCCCGGGGCCGTGCAGCGCGCGGCCGACGTCCACGTCACGGCGAGCCTCGGCGTCACGGCCCTGCGCCCGGGCGAGGAGCCGTCGGCGGCCATCGCGCGCGTGGACGAGCTCATGTACCGCGCCAAGCGCGCGGGGCGGGACAGGGTCGCGTCGGACGACACGGCGGTCGGCACGGCGGTCGGCGCAGCGCCCGACACCGCAGCCGGCACCGCCGACGTCCAGCCGGCGCCCAGGTCCAGGGGGCAGGATGTGGGGTCGTCCGACCGTCGCCACCCGGCGACCGACCACCGCTGAACGGGAGCGTGCCGCATGGCCTACGTGATCGGCGTGCTCGTGCTCGTCGTGGGCATCCTCGTGTCCATCGCCCTGCACGAGGTCGGTCACATGGTGCCCGCCAAGCGGTTCGGCGTGCGGGTCAGCCAGTACATGGTCGGCTTCGGCCCCACGCTGTGGTCCCGCACCCGGGGCGAGACGGAGTACGGCGTCAAGGCGATCCCGCTGGGTGGCTACGTCCGGCTGATCGGCATGTACCCGACGCCCGAGGCGGTGGGGAACCCGCCGGTGCGCGGGTTCTTCAGCCGGATGGCGGCCGACGCCCGCGAGGCCAGCGCGGAGGAGATCCGGCCGGGGGAGGACCACCGCGCGTTCTACCGGCTCTCGACGCCGAAGAAGCTCGTCGTGATGCTCGGCGGGCCGGTGATGAACCTCGTCATCGCGGTGGTGCTGCTGGCCGTCGTGCTCATCGGCATCGGCACGTCCGGGGCGAGCACCACGCTGGCGTCCGTCAGCCAGTGCGTGCTGCCGGCGGACTCGACGGCCACGGAGTGCTCGCCGTCCGACCCGGCCGCGCCGGGCGCCGCGGCCGGCCTGCGGCCCGGTGACACCGTGGTCGCGTACGACGGCGTGGACGTGACGAGCTGGGACCAGCTGTCCGGCCTCATCCGCGGCACGGGCGACGAGGCGGTGCCGGTCGTCGTCGAGCGCGACGGCGAGCGGGTGACGCTCTCGGTGACCCCGGTGGTGGCCGAGCGTCCCGTGGTCGGCGACGACGGCCGGGTGGTCACGGGCGACGACGGCGAGCCGGTGACGCGCAGCGTCGGGTTCCTCGGCGTCAGCCCGGGGACGGAGCTGCAGCGCCAGCCGGTGTCCGAGGTCGTGACGCTGACCGCCGACGCCGTGTGGCAGACCGGCAAGGCCGTCGTCACGCTGCCCGTGAGCCTCGCGGGCATCGCGCAGAGCGCGTTCGGCGGGGCGGAGCGGGACTCCGGCGGCGTGCTGGGGCCGGTCGGCATCGCGCGGCTCGCCGGGGAGGTGGCGTCCAGCGACGCCCCGGGCGTCGGGGTCGCCGAGCGGGTGTCCGCCATGCTCAGCCTGCTGGCGTCGCTCAACATCGCGCTGTTCGTCTTCAACCTCATCCCGCTCGTCCCGCTCGACGGCGGGCACGTGGCCGCCGCCCTGTGGGAGGGCGCCAAGCGCACCGTCGCCCGGCTCCGCGACCTGCCCCGCCCGCGCCCGGCGGACGCCGCCCGGCTGCAGCCCGTCGCGCTCGCGGTGTTCGTCCTGCTCGGGGGCATGGGCCTGCTGCTGGCGTACGCCGACGTCGTCAGCCCCGCGTCGCTCGGCTGACGCGGGCCGCCGGAGCCCGGCGCGGGTACGGGTGCGCGCACGGCTCGCGGTGCGATGATGAGCCGGTGAGCACCCCCATCAGCCTGGGCATGCCGGAGGCACCCGCTCCCGTGCTGGCCCCGCGGCGGCCCACCCGCAAGATCCGCGTCGGCAAGGTCGAGGTCGGCGGCGACGCGCCCGTCAGCGTCCAGTCGATGACGACGACGCTCACCGCGGACGTCAACGCCACCCTGCAGCAGATCGCCGAGCTGACCGCGGCGGGCTGCGACATCGTGCGGGTCGCGGTGCCGAGCCAGGACGACGCCGACGCGCTGCCGGCGATCGCCCGCAAGTCGCAGATCCCCGTGGTCGCCGACATCCACTTCCAGCCGCGCTACGTGTTCGCGGCCATCGACGCGGGCTGCGCCGCCGTCCGCGTCAACCCGGGCAACATCCGCAAGTTCGACGACCAGGTCAAGGAGATCGCCCGCGCGGCGCAGGACGCCGGGGTGTCCCTGCGCATCGGCGTGAACGCCGGCTCGCTGGACCCGCGGCTGCTCGCGAAGTACGGGAGGGCGACGCCGGAGGCCCTGGTGGAGTCGGCCGTGTGGGAGGCGTCGCTGTTCGAGGAGCACGACTTCCACGACTTCAAGATCTCGGTGAAGCACAACGACCCCGTCGTGATGGTGCGCGCCTACGAGCTGCTGTCCGAGCGCGGCGACTGGCCGCTGCACCTCGGGGTGACCGAGGCCGGCCCCGCGTTCCAGGGAACGATCAAGTCGGCGACGGCGTTCGGGGCGCTGCTGAGCAAGGGCATCGGCGACACCATCCGCGTGTCGCTGTCCGCGCCGCCGGTCGAGGAGGTCAAGGTCGGGATCCAGATCCTGCAGTCGCTCAACCTGCGGCCCCGCAAGCTGGAGATCGTGTCCTGCCCGTCGTGCGGGCGGGCGCAGGTGGACGTGTACACGCTCGCCGAGCGGGTGACGGCCGGGCTCGAGGGGCTGGAGGTCCCGCTGCGCGTCGCCGTCATGGGCTGCGTGGTGAACGGCCCCGGCGAGGCCCGTGAGGCCGACCTCGGCGTGGCGTCCGGCAACGGCAAGGGGCAGATCTTCGTGCGCGGCGAGGTCGTGCGCACCGTGCCGGAGTCCGCGATCGTCGAGACGCTCATCGACGAGGCCATGCGGATCGCCGAGAGCATGGACGCGGCGCAGGACGGCAGCGGCGGGCCCGTCGTCACGGTGGGCTGACGCGTGGTGCGCGGCGTCGAGGAGGACGTGGCCGCCGGCGGCGGACCCGCGCACGCCGGGGAGCCCCGGCTGCTCGACGACGCCGACGTGCCCGCGGCGCTCGCGGTCTGCGCGCAGGACCCGGTCGCCGCGGTGCTCGCGACGACGCGGCTGGAGCAGGCCGCCCTGCACGGGTTGCGGCGCGTCGGCGGGCAGCTGTGGGGCTACGACCTCGGCGGGCGGCTCGCGGCCGTCTGCTGGGCGGGCGCGAACCTCGTGCCCGTCGTCCCGGACGCGGCCGTGCGGGAGGACGCGCTCGACGGCTTCGCGGCGTTCGGGCGCGCGCAGGGCCGGCGCTGCTCCTCGGTCGTCGGGGACGCGGCGGCCGTGCTCGGCCTCTGGGACCGGCTGGCCCCGTCGTGGGGCGCCGTGCGGGAGGTCCGGTCGGACCAGCCGTCGATGGTCATCGACCACGCCCCGGCCGTCGACCCCGACCCGGCGGTGCGGCGCTCCACGCCCTCCGAGTACGACCTCGTGCTGCCGGCGTGCGTGCGGATGTTCACCGAGGAGGTCGGCTACTCACCGGTCGCCGGCACCGGCGGCGCCTACGAGGCGCGCGTGCGGTCGCTGGTCCGTGAGGGCCGGTCGTTCGTGAGGATCGAGCCCGGGGCGACCGGGCCCCAGGTCGTCTTCAAGGCCGAGCTCGGCGCCGTCGCGGGCGGGGTCGCGCAGGTGCAGGGCGTGTGGGTCGACCCGGCGCGGCGCGGCGAGCGGCTCTCCGAGGGCGGCATGGCCGCGGTGGTCTCGCTCACCCGCCGGGCGGTGGCGCCGACCGTGTCCCTCTACGCGAACCACTACAACGAGCGGGCCCTGGCGGCGTACCGGGCCGTCGGCTTCCGGCAGGTCGGCACGTACGCGACGGTCCTGTTCTGAGGGACCGGGGCGTCGACGGGCCGGGCTCAGGGCGTCGCGGTGACCGCCGCGCCCGCCGGGTCGGTGCCGTCCGGCGCGCCCGGCAGCGGCTGGTCCGCGTTCAGCCGCTGCCAGATGTCGTCGGCCTGCGACGTCCACACCACGCGGTCGCGGTCCGTCGGCGCCTCCGCGACGGGCACGGTCACCGGCGTCAGCGTCGCCGGGTCGACGTCGCGGAGCGTCAGCGCGATGCCGGCGAGCGACCGCAGGCCGAGCCCGTCGCTCACGGACAGCGACCGGCTCACCGCGGTCAGCACCGGCATGAGCGTGCCCGGGTCGGTGAGCAGGTCGGTGGACTGGACCTGGGCGGCGAGGGCGTCGATGAGCTGCTGCTGCCGCTCGATGCGCGCCAGGTCGGAGCCCAGCTCCAGCCCGTTGCCGGAGCCTGTCCGGGCCCGGAGGAACGCGAGGGTCGTGGTGCCGTCGAACGTCTGCGGCCCCGCGGGGACGTGCAGGCCGGCCTTGGGGGAGTCCATCGCCTCCGGCAGGTCCATGGGGACGCCGCCGAGGGCGTCGACGACGTCGCGGACGCCGTCCATCTTCACGACGATGCTCTCGTCGGTGCGGACGCCCGAGTTCTCCTCGAACGTGCGCCGGGTGCAGGCCGCGGCCGCCGCGAGGTTGCCGGTGCTGCCCGCGCCGATCATGAACGCGTCGTTGAACATCGCGGACTCGCGCGGGCTGCTCGTGCTGCCGTCCTCGAGCGTGCAGGCCGGGATGCGGACGAGCGAGTCCCGGGGCACGGACACCATGTCGACCCGCGTCCGGTCGGCGGACAGGTGCACGAGGATCGTCGTGTCCGACCGCATGCCCTCGACCTCGCCGGCCAGCGCCGCGTTCTCGCCGTCGCGGCTGTCGGTGCCCATGACGAGGATGTTCAGCGGCCGGCCGGCGTACCCGTCGACGGGCGGCGGCTCCTCGACGGGCCGGTCGTCCGCGAGGAACTGGTCGACGTCCGCGTGCTCGATCCCCGCGTCCACCGAGGCGTACAGCGCGGCGGCGCCCGAGGCGCCCGAGAGCGCGACCGCCGCCGCGGTCACCCCGGCGACCCGGGCGACCCTCCCGCGGGCGCGGGGCGGCCGGGCGTGGCGGACGGACCGGGCGACGGCACGGGTGTGCCGGGCGGTACGGCGGCTGGCAGCGGTCATCCTCCGAGGCTAGGGAGGTCGCGCGCGGACCGGTGGGTCGCGAGGTGCAGCCTGCGGCAGGATCCTGTGCGCGAGCCGTGAAGGCCGGTGCGGCCGGCGCGCGCAGCCGCTCGCCGCCGGGCCTCGCGCCCCGTCCGCGCCGCCGGACCGCTCAGCGCAGCAACCGGGACATCCGCCGGTCGGCCAGCGGCGTGCCGCCGGTCTGGCACGTCGGGCAGTACTGCAGCGAGGAGTCCGCGAACGACACCTCGTGCACCGTGTCCCCGCACGGCACCCCGTCCCAGCCGGGGCAGGGCAGGCCCGTGCGCCCGTGCACGCGCATGCCCCGGCGCTTGGCGTCCTTCAGCTCGGCGGCAGGTCGGCCCGCGGACGTCGCGACGGCCTCCCGCAGCACCCCGACGGTGGCGGCGTGCAGCCGCGCGACCCGCTCGGCGTCGAACGACCGCGTCAGCGCGAACGGGCTGGTGCGTGCCACCAGCAGGATCTCGTCGGAGTAGGCGTTGCCGATGCCGGCGATCGTCCCCTGGTCGCGCAGCAGGCCCTTGACCTGCTGGTTGCGGGCGGCCATGAGCTCCGCGAGGCGCTGCGGGGTGAACTCCGGCGACAGCGGCTCCACCCCGAGCGTGGCGACCTGCGGGACGTCGGCCGGGTCGGTCACCACGTACACGGCGAGCCGCTTGCGGGTGCCGGCCTCCGTGAGGTCGAACCCGGAGCCGTCGTCCAGCCGCACCCGCAGCGCGAGCGGCGAGCGCCCGGGGCGGACCGGCGTCGCAGGGAGCGGCTCGGACCAGCGCAGCCACCCCGCCCGGGCCAGGTGGAAGACCAGGTGCAGCGCGTCCCCGCCGGCGGGCGGGCGGACCCCGAGGTCCAGCCACTTGCCGTGGCGCCCCGCGGAGACGACCTCGCCGCCCGCGAGGTCCTGGGGGGCGGGGCGGAACGTCTTCAGCGCGCTGATCGCCCCCACCTCGACGCCCGCGACGGTGCGCCCGACGGCGCGCTCGCGCAGGAACGCGGCCAGCGACTCGACCTCGGGCAGCTCCGGCATGACCCCATGGTGGCCCAGACGTCCGACACCTGCCGCTCCCACTAGGCTGCGGCCCATGCTGCTTCGCCTCTCCACGCTCTTCGTCCGCACCCTGCGCGAGGACCCGGCCGACGCGGAGGTGGCCAGCCACCGGCTGCTCGTCCGCGCGGGCTACATCCGCCGCGCCGCCCCCGGCATCTACACGTGGCTGCCGCTGGGGCTGCGGGTGCTCGGCAAGGTCGAGCAGGTCGTGCGCGAGGAGATGGCCGCGGCCGGCGCGCAGGAGGTGCACTTCCCGGCGCTGCTGCCGAAGGAGCCCTACGAGGCGACGGGCCGGTGGGCGGAGTACGGGCCGAACATCTTCCGCCTGAAGGACCGCCGCGAGGCCGACTACCTGCTGGCGCCCACCCACGAGGAGATGTTCACGCTCCTGGTCAAGGACCTGTACTCCTCGTACAAGGACCTGCCGCTCACGCTCTTCCAGATCCAGACGAAGTACCGCGACGAGGCACGTCCCCGCGCCGGCCTCATCCGCGGGCGCGAGTTCGTCATGAAGGACGCGTACTCGTTCGACGTCGACGACGCCGGGCTCGAGGCGTCCTACCAGGCGCAGCGCGACGCGTACGAGCGGATCTTCACGCGCCTCGGCCTGGAGTACGTGGCCGTGGCCGCGACGTCGGGCGCAATGGGCGGCTCCCGCTCCGAGGAGTTCCTCACCCCGACGGCGATCGGCGAGGACACCTTCGTGCGGTCCCCCGGGGGCTACGCGGCGAACGTCGAGGCCGTCACGACCGTCGTGCCCGACGCCGTGCCGTGGGACGACGCGCCCGCCGCGCACGTCGAGGACACCCCCAACACCCCGACGATCGACTCGCTCGTCGCCCTCGCGAACGCCCGCTTCCCCCGCCCGGACCGGCCGTGGACC
This sequence comes from Cellulomonas olei, assembly GCF_039548315.1. Lineage (NCBI taxonomy): Bacteria > Bacillati > Actinomycetota > Actinomycetes > Micrococcales > Cellulomonadaceae > Cellulomonas > Cellulomonas olei. The sequence continues at coordinate 5,278 of NZ_JBCLVN010000069.1, read as the reverse complement.
GGGGCGGACACGCTGAAGAACGTGGTCCTGGCGCTGGCCCATCCGACCGGGGAGCGCGAGCTCCTCGTCGTCGGGCTCCCCGGGGACCGCGAGGTCGACCTCAAGCGCCTGGACGCCGCGGTCGCGCCGGCCGAGGTCGAGCCGGCGGTCGAGGCCGACTTCGCCGCGCACCCCGAGCTCGTCAAGGGCTACATCGGCCCGGCCGTGCTCGGCCCGAACCGCGAGGGGCTGGCCGCCGACGCCGAGGGCCGCACCGCCGTGCGCTACCTGCTCGACCCGCGCGTCGTGCCCGGCACCCGGTGGATCACCGGCGCGAACGAGCAGGGCCGCCACGTCTTCGACCTCGTCGCCGGGCGGGACTTCACGGCCGACGGCACCGTCGAGGCCGCCGAGGTCCGCGCCGGTGACCCCGCCCCGGACGGCTCCGGGCCGCTGGAGCTCGCGCGCGGCATCGAGATCGGCCACATCTTCGCGCTGGGCCGCAAGTACGCCCAGGCGCTCGGGCTGACCGTGCTCGACCAGAACGGCAAGTCGCAGGTCGTCACGATGGGCTCCTACGGCATCGGGGTCAGCCGCGTGCTCGCCGCGCTGGCGGAGGCCAACCACGACGACCGCGGCCTCGCGTGGCCGGCCCAGGTGGCGCCCGCGCTGGTGCACGTCGTCGCGACCGGCAAGGACGCCACGGTGTTCGAGGCCGCGGAGTCGCTGGCCCGCACGCTCGACTCGCGCGGCATCGAGGTGCTGTACGACGACCGGCCCAAGGTCTCTCCGGGCGTGAAGTTCGCCGACGCCGAGCTGCTGGGCGTGCCGCTGACCGTCGTGGTCGGACGCGGCCTCGCGGACGGCGTCGTGGAGGTGCGGCCCCGCGTCGCGACCCCCGACGGCCCGCAGGCGGAGCAGGTGCCGGTCGCGGACGCCGCGGACCGTGTCGCGGAGCTCGTGGACGCGCTCCTCGCCCGCTGACCCCGGCCGCCCCGACCCCGGCCGCCCCGACCCCGTCGAGGTTGACATCCTTGCGGGGTTCACGCCGCCGAACCCCGCGACGACTGCAACCTGGACGCGCGGGGGGAGCGGGACCGGGCACGCGGGAGGGCTCGCGCGGGTGAGGCCGCGCGGGCGGGCCCCGGCCGGGTGAAGCCGCGCGGAAGGGCTCGCGCGGGTGAGGCCGCGCGGGCGGGCCCCGGCCGGGTGAAGCCGCGCGGAAGGGCTCGCGCGGGTGAGGCCGCGCGGGCGGGCCCCGGCCGGGTGAAGCCGCGCGGAAGGGCTCGCGCGGGTGAGGCCGCGCGGGAGGGCTCGGCCGGGTCAGCCCGCGGTCGGCGTCGGGCTCGGGCTCGGGCTCGCGGGCGGCAGGCCCGGGAGGGCGGTGGGCGTCGCGCCCCAGGCCAGCGCCTCGACCGACGAGGTCCGCAGGCCGTCGACCGTGGCGGTGCGGTCGGCCGTCGACGCGTCCGTGCCCAGCACCGCGTCCGCGTGCACGGCGGCCAGGTCGGTCAGCAGCCCCGCCGCGAAGGTCCGCACGGCCTCCGTCGTCGACACGTCGCCGTCCAGCTCGTAGGCGACCCGGCGGGGGTCCTCCGCGGTGCCGGCCACGCCGACGGCCTCGGCCCAGGCGGTCGCGGCGGCGCGGTGCGCGGCGGCGGCGGACCGCGCACGGGCGCGCGCGTCGTCGGCGAGCCGGGCGGCGGCGACCTCGAAGCCGTACCCGGCCTGGTCCTCGGCGAGCACCAGGGCGAGGGCGTCGGCCCGGTCCAGGTCCGCCCCGAGGGCGTCGGCGGGGCCCGTCGCGGCGGGCTCCGGGGAGGCCGACCCGCCGGCGGAGGCGGACGGCGACGGCAGCGCGGCCGACCCGTCGCCCGAGCCGGACCCGTCCGCGTCCCCGCCGGTCGTGAACCCGCTCTCCGGCTCCGCGTCGACCGCCGGCGCCTCGGTGCCGAGCGAGGCCGCGAGCCGGTCCGTGAGCTGGGCGCGGGACGCGGCGACGGAGGCGAGCAGCCGGGCCGTGCCGGGGTCCTCGGCCGCCCTCGCCCCGGCGCGCGCACCGGAGGCGGCGTCGCCGAGCAGCGCCAGGACGTCCGCGGGCCCGGGCGCGGGGTCGGTGGTGGTGGGCGTGGGGGAGGGCGTCCCGTCCTCCGGGTCCGGGTCCGGGAGCCCCGACTCGTACACCCCGCCGAGCGCGACGACCTGGTCCGCGGCGGTCGAGGAGACCAGGCCCAGGACCGCGGCGACGCCGTCGTCGGCCCCGGGGGCGGCGGCGTCGGCCGCGGCGGCGAGGGCGAGGGCGTCGTCGACGGCGTCCCGCCGGACCTGCTCCGCGGCGTCGGGCACGGGCTCGGCGGGCGGGTCGGTCTCGAGGCGCAGGCCGCAGCCCGACAGCACCGCGGCGGTGCCGAGCACCAGCACGCCGGCGAGGGCGCGGGCGCGCCGGGACCGGGCGGGTGCGGGGCGCGGCACGGAGCGCGGGGCGGGGCGCGTCGGGCGGTGCGGGGCGGTGCGAGGCATCGCGGGCGATCCTGCCACGGTGCCCCGCCGCGCGGCCGGACCCGAGGTCCCGCCGGGGCCGGTGTCGCGCACGTCGCACCGGCCGCGGGCCCGGTCGGGAGGGTGCCGCGCCCCGGAGTCAGTACGCTGGTCGCAGCACGCGGTCCGCCGCGCGCCGCTCCACCGTGCAGGACCGACAACCACACAGCGTCGACGTCCCCGGTGTCGGCGTGCGCGCGACGAGGCCGCACCCCGCCGAGGACCGACACAGGAGGTCAACATGCCCGCGCCCGTCAGCGCGCAGCGCATCCGGGAGACCATCGAGCCGGTGGTGGCCGCCGCCGGGCTGTGGCTGGAGGACGTCGAGCTCGCGCGCGACGCCGGCCGCCCGGTGGTGCGCGTCGTGGTCGACGCGGTGGAGGACGCCGAGGAGGCCGTCGACCTGGACGGCGTCGCCGCGGTGTCCCGCACCGTGTCCGAGGCGCTCGACGCTCTCGACGGCCTGCCGGACCGGTACACCCTCGAGGTGTCGACCCGCGGGGCCGACGCCCCGCTCACCGCGCGCCGGCACTACGTCCGGGCGATCGGCCGCCTGGTCGTCCTCGGGCTGGCCGACGGCACCGTGCTCGCCGGGCGGCTCGTGGACGTCGTCGACGCCGGTGGTGCCGAGGGGGACGCGGTGGTCGTGACCCCCGTGACCCCCGGCGTCAAGGGCCGGCCCGCGAAGGTCGGCGACCCGGTGCGGGTCCCGCTCGAGCGGGTGCGCGAGGGCCGGGTGGAGGTCGAGCTCGTCAAGGACGGCGGGCGCGGCGAGGACGGCGCCGGCGACGGCGCGGCGGACGGGCCGACGGGCCGGGAGGACTGACGTGGACATCGACATGCAGGCGCTGCGGCTCATCGAGCGCGAGCGCGACATCAGCCTGGACGTGCTGGTCTCGGCCATCGAGCAGGCGCTGCTCTCGGCCTACCACCGGACGCCGGACGCCTACCCGGACGCCCGCGTCGAGCTGGACCGCCGGTCCGGGCACGTGACGGTGTGGGCGCGCGAGCGCACGGTGGTGCCCGCGCCCGACGCCTCCGACGTGGACGCTGACGCCGCCGCGACGGCCGTGCCGCCGACCACGACGGTGACCGGCCCGGAGTTCGACCACACGCCGGCCGGGTTCGGGCGCATCGCGACGGCCACGGCCCGCCAGGTGATCGTCCAGCGGCTGCGCGACGCCGAGGACGACCAGGTGCTCGGGCAGTTCCGCGGCAAGGAGGGTGAGGTCCTCGGGGGCGTCATCCAGCAGGGCCGTGACCCGCGCGTGGTGCTCGTCGACGTCGGCGGCACGGAGGCCGTGCTGCCCGCGCACGAGCAGGTGCCCACGGAGCAGTACGTGCACGGCGAGCGCATCCGCGCGCTGGTGCTGGACGTGTCCCGCGGCGCGAAGGGCCCGCAGATCACGCTGTCGCGCACCCACCCGAACCTCGTGCGCAAGCTGTTCGAGCTGGAGGTCCCGGAGATCGCCGACGGCCACGTCGAGATCACGGCCCTGGCGCGCGAGGCGGGCCACCGCACGAAGATGGCGGTGCGCTCGACCGTCCCCGGGCTCGGGGCCAAGGGTGCGTGCATCGGCCCCCTCGGTGCCCGGGTGCGCGCCGTCATGGCCGAGCTGCACGGCGAGAAGATCGACATCGTCGACCACTCGGACGACCCGGCCCGCATGGTCGCGAACGCCCTGTCGCCGGCGCGGGTGCTGTCGGTGACGGTCGTCGACCCCGCCGCGCGTGCCGCCCGTGTGGTGGTGCCGGACTACCAGCTCTCGCTGGCGATCGGCAAGGAGGGCCAGAACGCGCGGCTGGCGGCGAAGCTCACCGGGTGGCGGATCGACATCCGGTCCGACGCCCAGGAGCCGGCCGGGGCCGGGGCGGCGCCCGGCGAGGCCGCGGGCGGCGCGCCGGAGGGCTCCGCGGGGACCGCCCCGCGTGCCGCCGGTCGAGCAGAGTGACCTCGCGCGCTAGACTGGACGCGGCTGGGCCGGACGCCCGGCTCTCCTCGCCGAGCAGGCGCCACCCCCGACACCCCGCAGCGCACGTCGCCGCGCCGGTGGTCGTGGGCCCGGTGCGCACGTGCGTGGGGTGCCGGACTGCCGGACCGAGGTCGGCTCTGCTGCGCGTGGTCGCGGCGGCGTCGGGCACGGGTGAGACCGTGCTCGTCGTCGACGTGCGTCGCGCGCTGCCGGGCCGGGGGGCGTGGCTGCACCCCGATCCTCACTGCCTCGAGCTCGCCGAGCGCCGACGTGCGTTCCCGCGGGCCCTGCGACTCGCGGGGCCGCTGGACACGTCCGCGGTCGGGGAGCACCTCGGGGCGGGGTGAGGCACGACCGTCGCCGCCGGGCGCCTGCCCGGTGGCATGTGCACCGTCGAACAGGAAAGCGGGTCGAAGAGCCGATGGCTGCCCGATGAGCACGCACCGATGAGTACCCAGCGATGAGTACCCAGCACTAACGACGGTCCACCCTGTCCTGGGCGGGCCGAGACAGGGAGAGATGTGGCCAAGGTCCGCGTCTACGAGCTCGCCAAGGAGCTCGGAGTCGACAGCAAGACCCTCATGACCAAGCTGAACGAGCTCGGTGAGTTCGTGCGCTCGGCGTCCTCGACGATCGAGCCGCCGGTGGTCCGCAAGCTGCGGGACACCTACCCGGCCGGTGGCGGCGCCAAGCCCGCCGCGGCCCGCCCGGCCCCGGCGTCCGCCCCCGCGGCGTCCGCCCCGGCCCCCTCGCCGGCACCGGCGGCCCGCCCCGCGGCGTCCGCCCCG
>NZ_JBCLVN010000068.1:0-21917 GCF_039548315.1 Cellulomonas olei | reverse complement strand
GGCTCGCGCGGCACCCGCGCGGGACGGCGGTCGCGACGGCGGCGGTGCTGGGCGCGGTCGGCGCCGGGGCCCTCCTCGCGGGCGGCCTCGCCGCCGCCGGGTGGACGCGGCCCGCGGTGCTCGGCGTCGGCCTGGTGCTGCTGCCCGCGGCGGCGGTGCTCGTGCGGCGGGTCGAGGTGGCCGGGGTCGTCGGGGCGGTCGGGGCGTCCTCGCCGGCGGCGGCGACGGCGTCCTCGCCGGTGGCGGTGTCCTCGGCGGTCCGCGTGCAGGCGGCGACGCTGCCCGCCCTGCTGGCCTTCGCCTGCACCGGCGTCCTCGGCCTGTTCTCGTCGACCCTCCCGGGCGTCGTGGCCGCGCTGGCCGGGGGAGCGGCGACCGTCGCGGGCGCGACCACGGGCCTGGTCATGCTGAGCGCCGGCGGTGCCCGGTTGCTGCTCGGCGGCCTGCCCGCCCGGCGGGTGCACGCCCTGGCGCTGGCCGCCGCCGTGGCGGGCGCCGCGGGGGAGGCGGTGGCGCTGCACGCCGGCCACCTCGCCGGGGCGCTCGCGTCGGCCGCGCTGCTCGGCGCCGCCGCGGGCGTCGGGTTCGACGCGGCCCTGCGCGCGGCCGCGCCGCGGGGGCTGACCGCCCTCGCCCGCACGCAGCGCGGCGGCCAGCTCGGCCTCGTCCTGCCGGTCCTGGCCTACCCGGTGGTGGTCGCGTGAGCCACGTCCCGGACCGCCAGCCCGTGCTGCTCGTGCCTCCCCGCCCGCCGACGGACCGCCCCGCACCCGCCCCCTGACCCCTTCGACCTCCGCGAGGAGCGACCCGTGCGAGTGAGCTTCGACATCGGCGGCACCTTCACCGACCTGGTGCTGCTGGACGACGTGTCCGGCCGTGCCTGGCTGGGCAAGTGCCTGACCACCTACGACGACTTCAGCCGCGCCATCGAGCAGGGCATCCGCCAGGTGCTCGACGCGGCGGGCACCGGGGCGGACGCCGTCGGCGACTCCGTCGTCGGCGCCACCACCCTCGTGACCAACGCGCTGATCGAGCGCCGCGGCGCCGACACCGCCCTGCTGACCACCCGCGGCTTCGGGGACACCCTCGAGATCGGCCGCGAGTGGCGGTACGACCTGTACGACGCCCAGCTGAAGCTCCCGGAGCCGCTGGTGCCCGTGGCGCAGCGGTTCGAGGTCACCGAGCGGCTGCGCGCCGACGGCTCGGTCGCCACCCCGCTCGACCTGGACGAGGTGGCCCGCATCGCGGACCGGCTCGCGGAGCTCGGCGTGGAGTCCGTGGCGGTGTGCCTGCTGCACTCCTACGCCAGCGCGGCGCACGAGGAGGCGGTGGGCAAGGTGCTCGCGGACCGGCTGCCGGGCGTGCCGGTCACGCTGTCCGGCCACCTGGTGCCGGTGATCCGGGAGTACGAGCGCACGGTCACGACGCTCGCCAACGCGTACGTCCGCCCGGTCGCGGGGGAGCACTTCGCCGACATCGAGCGCGCCGTCGGCCGGCTCGGCATCGACCAGCCGCTGGTGCTGATGCAGTCGAACGGCGGCGTGATCTCCACCCCGACCGCCCGCGAGCACCCGCTGCGCCTGCTGGAGTCGGGCCCGGCGGCCGGCGCGATCGGCGCCGCGTACGTGGGCCGCCGGCTGGGGCTGGACCGTCTCATCGCGTTCGACATGGGCGGGACCACCGCCAAGGTCTGCCTCATCGAGGGCGGCCGGCCGACAGTCCACCACGGGTTCGAGGTCGGCCGGGTGCACCGCCTGAAGGCCGGGTCCGGGCTGCCGGTCAGCATGCCGGTGGTCGACATGCTGGAGATCGGGGCGGGCGGCGGCTCCATCGCGGCGCTCGACGACCTGGGGCTGCTCAAGGTCGGGCCGCACTCCGCGGGCTCCCGCCCGGGCCCCGCGGGGTACGGCCTCGGCGGGGACCGCCCGACGGTCACCGACGCGGACATCGTGCTGGGGTACCTGGACCCGGACTACTTCCTCGGCGGCCGGATGTCGCTGGACGTCGAGGCGTCGCGCCGCGCGATGGTCGAGCACCTCGGGGCCGCGTTCGGCGACGACCCGCTCGCCGCGGCCGCGGGCGTCGTGCGGGTGGTCGACGAGCACATGGCGCTGGCCATGCAGGTGCACGCGACCGAGCGCGGGCACGACCCCCGGACGTTCACGATGCTGGCGTTCGGCGGTGCCGCGCCGGTGCACGCCGCGCGGGTGGCCCGCACGCTGGGGCTGCGCGAGGTGGTCATCCCGTCCGCGGCCGGCGTGCTGTCCGCGACCGGGCTGCTGGTGGCGCCGCCCATGGTCGAGGTGTCCCGCACGCACCTGACCGAGCTCGCCGCCTGGCAGCCGGGCACGGTCGCCGACCTGTACGACGGCCTGGTCGCGCAGGCCGCCGCCGAGCTCGCCCAGCCGGTGGACCGCGTCGAGCGGTTCGTGGACATGCGGTTCGTCGGGCAGGGCTTCGAGATCGAGGTGCCCGTGGCCGACGGCGACGGGCCGGCGGAGTACCTGGAGGCGTTCGGCACCGAGTACGAGCGGGTGTACGGCACCCGGCCGGACTACGACCGCGCGGAGGTCGTGACGTGGCGCGTGCGGGTGTACGGCGCGTTCGAGCAGCCGGAGCTGGTCCGCACCGTCCCGCCGGCCGCGGACGGCCCCGCGCCGGCCCGCAGCCGCACGGTCTGGTTCCCGGAGACCGGCCCGGTGGAGGCGCCGGTGCTGCGGATGCTCGAGCAGCGTCCCGGCTTCGCGGTCACCGGGCCGGCGGTGCTCCAGCTCCCCGAGTCGACCGCGGTGATCGGCCCCGGGGACGAGGCGCGGCTCGACGAGGACGGCAACCTGCACATCCGCATCGACCTGCCCGCCGTGCAGGTGCCGCTGGCGGAGGTGGGCGCATGAGCCCGGAGCGCGCCCGCGCGTGGCTGACCGGCCTCGGCCTGCCCGGCGAGGACCCGGCCGTCCCGGCGACCAGCACCGGGCGGTTCGCCGACGGCGGGCACTACAAGTGGGAGGTCGCCGGCGCCCTGGACGCCCCGTCGACCGTGCGGCTGCACGACCTGCTGGCCGCCGGCGGCGTGCGGCTGCACCAGGTGACGAACACCGTCGGCACGATGCGGTACCTGGACGCCGAGGTGACCGACCTCGTCGCCGTGGCGCGCGAGCGCGGCATCCAGCTGCGGATGGCCGTCGGGCCGCGCGGGCTGCACGACGTGGGCGGGCAGAAGCTCGCGTCGAGCGCGGTCGCCGCGGCCAGCGCGTACCGGCTGCGCGGCGCCGACCACCTCGCGCAGGGGCTGGAGGACGTCGCGCACGCCGTCGACCTGGGCGTGCGGGGGTTCCTGGTGTTCGACGAGGGGCTGCTGCTGGTGCTGCACCGGCTGCGCGCCGCCGGCGAGCTGCCGGCGGGCCTGCGGCTCAAGGCGTCGTCCAACATGGGCGCGGCCAACCCCGCGCACGCGCTGCTGCTCGCCGAGGCGGGCGCGGACTCCGTCAACCTCCAGCGCGACCTCGACGTGCGGATGGTCGCCGCGGTGCGCGCCGCGACGCCCGTGCCGCTCGACCTCCACACCGACAACCCGCGCCAGACCGGCGGGTTCCTGCGCGGGTACGACGTCCCCGAGCTGGTGCGCGTGGGCGCACCGGTCTACCTGAAGTCCGGGAACGCCGCGCAGGACTTCGCCGAGACCGCCCCCACCGAGCGCGAGCTCGCCGCGGTCGCCCGCCAGATCCTCCTCGACGACCAGGTGCTGCGGCGCCTGCTCCCCGAGGCGGTCGCGTCCGACCAGCCCGAGTTCTGATGAAGGAGACCCCCATGACGACGACCTGGGACGCCGCGTCGCTGCAGATCGTGTGGCAGCGCCTCATCTCCGTCGCGGACGAGATGGCCGCGGTGCTGCTGCGCACCGCGTTCTCCTCCGTGGTGCGGGAGTCCAACGACCTGGCCTGCGCGGTGCTGACCGCCGACGGCACGCTGCTGGTGGAGTACGGCCGGTCGGTGCCGGTGTTCACCGGCACGGTGGCGGGCACCGCGACCGCGATGGTGGCCGAGCTCGGCAAGCAGAACCTGCGGCCGGGCGACGTGATCGCCACCAACGACCCGTGGTTCGGCAACACCCACCTGCCCGACCTCACGGCGGTCACGCCCGTGTTCCGCGACGGCGAGATCGTGGCCTACGTGGCGAGCATCTGCCACCTGTCCGACATCGGCGGCACGTCCGAGGGCGCCTTCGCGCAGGACGTGTACGAGGAGGGCTTCTGCCTGCCGCCGGTGAAGCTCGTCGAGGAGGGCGTGCCGAACGCCCTGGTGCGCCGCATCCTCGCGCGCAACGTCCGCGTGCCCGGGCAGGTGCTCGGCGACGTCGACGCCCTGGTCGCGGCGAACGCGCTGGGGGAACGGCGGCTGCAGGCCATGCTCGACGCCGACCCCGACCTCGACCTGCGGGAGGCCGCCGAGCACATCTGCGGCGCCACCGAGCGCGCCGTGCGTCGCTCCATCGCCGCGATCCCCGACGGCCGGTACACGGCGTCGGTCGACCTCGACGGGTTCGAGGAGCCCAAGACGATCCACGTCACCGTGGACGTCGCCGGCGACGAGCTGGTGGTCGACTACGCCGGGACGTCCCCGCAGTCGCGGTTCGGCATCAACTCCGCGTCCCCGACCTACGGGTACACCCGGTACGGGCTGGCCTGCCTGCTCGCGCCCGACGTGCCGAACAACGAGGGCGCCCTGCGTCCCGTCACCATCCGGGTGCCCGAGGGCTCCCTGCTCAAGCCGACGAAGACGGCCGCGGTGTCGGCCAACTTCCCGGCGCACGCCATCCCGGCGGTCCTGTCCCGCGCGCTGCTCGGCCCGCTGCCCACCCGGGTGTCGGCCGCCGCCGGCACCCCGTTCTGGGTGGTCGGCATCCGCGGTGAGGCGGCGGACGGCCCGTTCGCGTCGCTGCTGTGCTTCAACGGCGGCCAGGGCGCCTCGCAGGGCCAGGACGGCTACGCGACGCTGTCCACCCCGTCGAACGTCTCGAACACCCCCGTCGAGGTCGTCGAGTCGCAGGTGCCGGTGCTCGTCGAGGCCAAGCGGATCGTCCGCGGCTCCGGCGGCGCCGGGCGGTGGACCGGCGGCGAGGGGCAGGAGGTGGTCCTGCGGTCCGTGCACGACGAGCCGCTGGACATCGTGTTCCTCACCGAGCGCATCGAGCACGCCGCCCCCGGCCTGGCGGGCGGGCAGGACGGCGCCACCGGCCTGCTGCGCGTGGACGACGTCGACGTGGCCGCCCCCAAGGGCAGGACCGCCCTGCAGCCCGGCTCGCGGATCCTGCTGCGCACCCCCGGCGGTGGCGGCTACGGCGCCGCCTGACCCCGCCCCCCGAACCGAGAGGACCTCCGACATGACCACCACCACGACCGCCGACTGGGCCGTCCCCGGCAGCACCGTCCTGCCGCCCAAGGGCCGGCTCGCGCTCAAGCTCCGCGCCGGGCAGCGCGTCACCGTCACCGACCTGGAGGGCCAGCAGGTGATGGACTTCATCGCCTCGATGGTCGACGACCCGGACGAGCGGCTGTCCGCCATGTTCACCCGCGTCTCGTCCGGCAAGTGGGACCTGAAGCAGGGCTACACCATCTACTCCGACCGGTGCCGCCCGATGTTCCGCGTCGTGCACGACGACAACGGCACGCACAACATGACCGGCGGCTACTGCACCCGGTACTCCAACGCCATCCGGTACGGCGTCGAGGAGACGTGGGGCTGCCTCGACAACCTCATCGGGGACTGGGAGGAGCTGGGCCTGGACGTCACGGCCATCAACCCGGACCAGTGCATCTCGCTGTTCATGAACATCCTCCACCACCCCGACGGGCGCATGGAGATCGTCGAGCCGACCACGTCGGCCGGCGACCGGATCGTCCTGGAGGTGCTCAGCGACGTGTACGTCGGGTTCTCCAACTGCCCCGAGGAGCACAACCCCTGCAACGCGTACCACGTGACGCCGATGGCGGTCACCGTCGAGTGACGTGCGGCGTCCCGGTGCCGGCGGGCCTCACCGCTCGTCGGCGCCGGGGCGCAGCGCCCGCAGGGCGTTGAGGATCGCCAGCAGGTCGACGGCCTCCTGGCTCACGGCCCCGAGCACCGGCGGGATCGCGCCCAGCGCGGCGACGCCCATCAGCACCACGGACAGCGCCATGCCGATCCAGATGCTCTCCAGAGCCACCCGCACCGTGCGGCGACCGACGCGCACCGCCGCGACCGTCCGGGACAGGTCGTCCGTGAGCACCACGACGTCCGCCGACTCGCTCGCCGCGGTCGAGCCCCGCGCACCCATCGCCACGCCGACGTCCGCCGCGGCGAGCACGGGGGCGTCGTTGACGCCGCCGCCGACCATCATCACCGGGCGCGTCGGCAGGTCGCGCACCAGGCGCACCTTGTCCTGCGGCAGGCACTGCGCGTGCACGCGGGTGATGCCGACCTCCGCGGCCACGTGCCCGACGGTCGCCGGGGCGTCGCCGCTCAGCACCAGGCGCTCCGTGATGCCGAGCGCCCCGAGCGCGTCCATGGTCGCGCGCGCCTCGGGCCGCGGGTGGTCCCGCATCACGAGGGTCCCGGCGGCCCGGCCGTCGACCGCGACGTACACCGCGAGCTCGCCCGGCCCGAGCGGCTGCTCGACCACCCCGGACGCGAGCGCCGCGACGTGCGCGCGCTTGCCGACCACCACCGCGCGGCCGTCGATGCGCGCGGTGACGCCCGCCGTCGCCTCCTCACGGGCGTCCACCGCCGGCGCGAGCGGCAGCCCGCGGGCCGCGGCCGCCGCCAGGACGGACGCCGCGAGCACGTGCGACGAGTACTGCTCCGCGGACGCTGCCGCGGCCAGCAGGTCGTCCGCGGTCCACGGCGGCACGGGGTGCACGGCGACCAGCTCCGGCCGGCCGGACGTCAGCGTGCCGGTCTTGTCGAACGCGACCGCCCGGACCGCCGCCAGGCGCTCGAGCGTGCCGGCGCCCTTGACGATCACCCCGCCGCGCGCGGCCCGGCTCATGCCGGCGAGGAACGCCACCGGCGCGGCCAGCAGCAGGGGGCAGGGGGTCGCGACCACCAGCACCGCGGCCGCCACCGTCGGGTCGCCGTGCCACCACCAGGCCGCGCCGGCCACCGCGAGCGCCAGGACCGTGAACGGCGCGGCGTACCGGTCGGCGAGCCGGACCACCGGTGCGCGGGACTCCGCGGCCTCCTGCACCATCGCGACGATGCGCGCGTACTGGCTGTCGGCCGCGGCGGCGGTCGCCCGGACCACCACGGCCTGCTGGGTGTTGAGCGCGCCGGACAGCACCGGGTCGCCCGCCCGGTGCGTCACGGGCAGGCTCTCCCCGGTGAGCGACGACTCGTCCAGGTCGGCCTCGTCGCTCACCAGCGTGCCGTCGACCGGCAGCACCTCCGCCGGCCGCACCAGCAGCAGGTCGCCGGCGCGCAGCTCCGCCACCGGCACGTCGACGGGCGTTCCCGCCCGGTCCAGGCGGTGCGCCGTGGTCGGCGCCCGCTCCAGCAGCGCCCGCAGCTCCGTGCGCGCCCGGGTCGCCGCGGCGTCCTCCAGCGCCTGGCCCCCGGTCAGCATCAGCACGACGACCAGGGCCGCGACCGTCTCGCCGACGGCGACCGTCGCGACCACCGCCGTCACCGCCAGCAGGTCCACGCCCCACCGGCCCGCGCGCAGCTCGCGCACCATCGCGACCGCCAGGCGAGCCGCCACCAGCAGCGCCCACGCCGAGCCGACCCACCGGGCGACGACGGGCTGCCCCGCGGCCCCGAGCGACGCCGTCAGCAGCCCGACGGCGAGCGTCACCGCGACCAGCGGGTAGCGCCGCACCGCGGACGCCAGCCGACGCGGCGGGCGGTCCGGGGGCGTCCCGGGTCGTGCGGGGAGCATGGCCGGTGCGGTCGTCACGGTGGCCTCCTCCGCGGCCTCCTCCCGTGGGCCGCTGTCCTCGGTGGTCCCTCCACGGTACGTCCGGCTGCGGGCCGGCCCGCGGGGCCGGAGGTCCCGGGCCCCACCGTGCCGGGCCCCACCGTCCCGGGCCCCACCGTGCCGGAACCCTGCGGGCGCGGCCGCCTGCCGGGCACGGCGCCCGACGGACAAGCGGAACCCCCGCCACCGCGAGGGTGACGGGGGTTCCGGTCGTGCGGGTCAGGCGCTACGGGAGCAGCCGTGACACCTGACGATCACACGTCGTAGTACAGCTCGAACTCGTGCGGGTGCGGGCGCAGCCGGATCGGGTCGACCTCGGCGGAGCGCTTGTAGTCGATCCAGGTCTGGATGAGGTCCGGCGTGAAGACGTTGCCGGCGGTCAGCCAGTCGTGGTCGGCCTCGAGGTTGTCGAGCACCTCGGCGAGCGAGCCCGGGACCTGCTGGATGAGCGCGTGCTCCTCCGGGGGCAGCTCGTACAGGTCCTTGTCGACCGGCTCCGGCGGCTCGATGCGGTTCTGGATGCCGTCGAGGCCCGCCATGAGCATGGCCGCGAAGGCCAGGTACGGGTTGGACGACGGGTCCGGCACGCGGAACTCGATGCGCTTGGCCTTCGGGTTCGAGCCGGTCACGGGGACGCGGATGCACGCCGAGCGGTTGCGGGCCGAGTAGACCAGGTTGACCGGCGCCTCGAAGCCCGGGACCAGGCGGTGGTAGGAGTTCACCGTCGGGTTGGTGAAGGCCAGCAGCGACGGGGCGTGCTTGAGCAGGCCGCCGATGTACCAGCGGGCGAGGTCGGACAGGCCGCCGTAGCCCTTCTCGTCGAAGAACAGCGGCTTGCCGTCCTTCCACAGCGACTGGTGCACGTGCATGCCCGAGCCGTTGTCGCCGAACAGCGGCTTCGGCATGAAGGTCGCGGTGCGGCCCTCGGCGTGCGCCACGTTCTTCACGACGTACTTGAACAGCTGCACCTTGTCGGCCGACTTGGCGAGCGTGTCGAAGCGGTAGTTGATCTCCGCCTGGCCGGCGGTGCCGACCTCGTGGTGCGCGCGCTCGACCTGCAGGCCCAGGGCGTCGAGCTGCAGCGAGATCTTGTCGCGCAGGTCGGCGAAGTGGTCGACCGGCGGGACCGGGAAGTAGCCGCCCTTGTAGGGGGTCTTGTGGCCGAGGTTGCCACCCTCCTCGACGCGGCCGGTGTTCCAGGCGGCCTCGATGGAGTCGATCGAGTAGTACGACGTGTTCTGCTTCGTCTCGAAGCGCACGTCGTCGAAGATGTAGAACTCGGCCTCGGGGGCGAAGAACGCCGTGTCCGCGATGCCGGTGGACCGCAGGTACGCCTCGGCCTTCGCGGCGACCTGACGCGGGTCACGGCTGTAGGGCTCGTCGGTGTACGGGTCGACGATGTGGAAGTTCAGGCAGAGGGTCTTCTCGGTGCGGAACGGGTCCAGGTAGGCCGTCGTCACGTCCGGGATGAGCTTCATGTCCGACTCGTTGATGGCCTGGAATCCGCGGATCGAGGACCCGTCGAACATCTGGCCCTCGACGAAGAAGCTCTCGTCCACGGAGGCGGCAGGCACGTTGAAGTGCTGCATCACGCCGGGCAGGTCGCAGAACCGGACGTCGACGAACTTGACGTCCTCGCTCTTGATGAAGGCCAGGACTTCCTCTGGCTTGCTGAACATCCGCTGCTCCTCGGGTTGGCTTGCCCTCAGTCGGGCACGTCGAGGCTAGGGCGGCGCAGTTTCCCTCGGGTGTACCGATTGTTTCCGACGTGTTACGTGACCCCCGTGCCGCGTTGCGACCGTGTGACGTGGGGGTGCGGGCACCCCGTGCGGGGCCGGTTACCGTGGTCGCATGGTCGATCGCGAGGACGTCGGGTCGTGGCTGTCCGGCCCGCCCACCGGTCAGCCCGGCACCGCCCGGGGGAGCCGGCTCGGGCTGCCGCCGGAGGGTCGTGGCTCGCAGGCTCCGATGGGCCGGCGGGTCGTGGCGCTCGTCGTCGACTGGTTCGTCTGCCAGCTCATCGCGTTCGCGTTCTTCCCGGCCGACGCGCAGGCGTGGGCGACGCTCGCCGTGTTCGCGCTCGAGAACGTGCTGCTGGTCGGCACGATCGGCACGACCCTGGGGCACCGGCTGCTCGGCATCCGGGTGCGCCGGGTGGCGCCGCCGCGCACGCTGCTCGACACCGGCGACGGGCCCGCGCCCGACGCCGGGCCGGACGTCCCGCCGAACCTGCTGCTCGGCCTCGTCCGCACGGTCCTGCTGTGCCTGGTGATCCCGGCCGTCGTGTGGGACGCGGACGGCCGCGGGCTGCACGACCGTGCGGCGGGGACGACGATCGTCCGCCGCTGACCCGCTGACCCGCTGACCCGCTGACCCGGCCGCGCTCACCCACCCACTGCCCTGCCGTTCGGATCCGAATGGCCGGACGCGCCGGGCGTGTCGGGGCGTACGGATCCGAACGGTCGGAGACAGCGGGTGCGCCGGAGCGTACGGATCCGAACAGCCGGAGACAGCGGGCGTGCAGGGGCGTACGGATCCGAACGGCCGGACGGGCCGGGCGTGCAGGGGCGTAGGGATCCGAACAGGCGGACGCGCCGGGCGTGCCGGGCCTTCGGGATCCGAACGGACGGAGACAGCGGGCGTGCCTGGGCGTTCGGATCCGAACGGTCGAACACGCCGGGCGTGTCTGGGCGTTCGGATCCGAACGCCCAGGGTGGGGGTGGCGGGTCGACGCCCGAGCCCGCCCGACAGCCCGACCGGGTCAGCGGCCGCGCATGCCCTTGCGGTCGGGGCGCACGCGCAGCGGGTCGATGCCCTTGGGCACCGGCATCTTCACGGCACCGAGCGCCTGGAGGCGCTTGACGACCTCGCCGACCTCCTGCTTGGTGAGCTGCGGCTTGAGGCGCTGCACCTTGCGGGCGAGCTGCGGCAGCGGGACCTGGCCCTCCTCGCGGCCGACCTCGATGACCGTGATCGGGACGCCCTGCAGCACGCGCGCGGTCCGCTTGCGCTCGGACTCGAGCAGCTTGTCGACCCGGTGCGCCGGGCCCTCGCCGATCAGCACGATCCCCGGCCGGCCCACGCCGCGGAACACCATGTCCTGGGTGCGCGGGGCGACGGCGACGGGCTCCTGCGTGAACGTCCAGCCGCGGCGGATGGTGCCGAGCGCGGAGATCGCGGCGCCCGGCTGGCCCTCGATGCGGGCGTAGGCGGCGCGCTCGGCCCGGCGCGTCAGCGTGAACATGGCGGCGAGCGCCGCGAACGGCAGGCTCAGCAGCAGCATGTACAGCCACGGGCCCCACAGCAGGCCGATGAGCAGACCCACGGCGACGACGCCGAAGAACACCGCGAGGATCAGCCAGGTGACCGCGGGGTCCTGCTCGCGGGTCATCTGGTACGCCTGCCAGACCTGGTGGTACCACCGGGTCTTCTTCACCTTGGCGGGCTTCGCGGGCGCGCTCGCGGACGCGGACTTGTCACGGGCCATGACCGTGGAGTCTACCGGCGTGCGGGGGTCCGCCGGACGGCGGCGGCGGGGACCTCCGTCCCTGGCGCGGGGGTGACGGGGCGCGCGAGCCTGGGCGGACAGCCGCGGCACGCCGGGCCGGGGCTCGGAGCGCGGGGGAGGCGACGATGCGGGTCCTGGTGACGGTGGCGTCCCGGCACGGCGGGACGAGGGAGATCGGTCAGGCCGTCGCGCAGGTCCTGCGGGACGCGGGTCACGACGTGACGGAGGCGGACCCGGACGAGGTCCGGGCGCTCGACGGCTACGACGCCGTCGTGCTCGGCTCGTCGGTGTACGTCGGACGGCTGGCGGCGGCGCTCCGGGAGCTCGTGGACCGGCTGGCGGGCGCGCTCGCGTCGCTGCCGGTGTGGCTGTTCTGGTCCGGGCCGGTCGGCACGCCGCCGCTGCCCGCGGGGGAGCCGGACGACGTGGGTGTGGTCGCCCGCCGGGTCCGCGCCCGGGAGACCCGGTGCTTCGCGGGCCGGCTGGAGCGCGAGGAGCTGGGGCTGGCGGAGCGGGCGCTGGTCGCGATGATCGACGCGCAGCCCGGTGACTTCCGGGACTTCGAGGACGTCGAGGAGTGGGCGGCGGGGATCGCCCGCGAGCTGTCCCGCCCGCAGCGCGTCGAGCGGGGCTGAGCGCCGCGTCCGGGCCGGTCAGCCCGCGCCGCGGCGGGCCACGAGCAGCAGCAGGTGGCGCAGCTGCTCGACCTGCTCGGGTGTCAGCCCCTCGGTGACGAGCTGCTCGGCTGCGACCGGGTCGGAGGCCGCGAGCACGGCCGCGCGCCCCTCGTCGGTGATGGACACCTGCTGCTTGCGCCGGTCGGTCGCGTGCGCGGTGCGCGTGATGTAGCCGGTCCGCTCGATGCGGGCCAGGACGCGGCTCATCGTCTGCTCGGTGACCTCGCACAGGGCGGCGAGCTCGGCCTGGGTGCGGGGTCCGCGCAGCAGGATCACGAGCACGGGCTGGCTGGCGTGGTTGAGCTCCCAGCCGGCGAGGTGGCTGTTCCAGTCGCGCTCGACGCGCCGCGCCGCCGCGGACAGCAGGCGGCCGACCGGCCAGCCGGAGGGGTCGGGTGCGGCCATCGCCGCCCAGCGGGGGTGCTGGTCGGCCGCGCCGTGCTCCCCGTGCCGCTCCACCTGGTGTCCCTCCTGGCGCTCCCGGCGCCGTGTCCCCGGCTCATGTTGCCGGAAGCGCGCGCGTCGCGCATAGTGCTCAGCATGCTGAGGATCTGGCGTGGGGTCGGGAGCGGTCTGCTGGTGCTGGCGCTGGCGGCCGCGTGGTTGGCCGTCGGGGCGTTCGGCGGCATGGCGCAGGGCCGGCTGTCGCAGGTGCAGACCAACGACTCGGCGGCGTTCCTGCCGTCGTCCGCCGAGTCGACGCGCGCCGCGGAGCTGTCGTCCGGGTTCACCGAGGCGGAGTCGCTGCCCGTGCTGGTCGTGCTGGCGCCCGAGGGCGGCGGGGCGCTCGACCCGCAGGCGCTCGCCGCCGTGCAGCCGGTCGTCGAGGACCTGCCGGGTGTTGCGATCCCCGGCGCGGACCCCGCCGCGGGAGACCCCGCCACCCTCGGGGACGTGCTCACCGGCGACCCCGTCGTCGTGCCCTCCGAGGACGGGGAGGCGCTGCTGGTCCCGCTCTCGCTCGACGCGGACGCCACGGAGCAGGCGCTCGCCGACGACGAGAGCGTCGTGGGGGCCGTCGTCCAGGCGGTGCGCGACACGCTCGCGGACGAGCTCGGCGCCACCGCCGACAGCGCGGGGGAGGCCGGGCTGAACGCCTGGGTCACCGGGCCCGGTGGCTTCGTCGCGGACCTCACCAACGCGTTCGGCGGCATCGACGGCGTGCTGCTGCTCGTCGCGCTCGGCGCCGTCCTCGTCATCCTCGTGCTGGTGTACCGCTCGCCGTTCCTCCCGCTCGCGGTCATCCTCACGGCGGTCTTCGCGCTCTGCGCCGCCGCCCTGGCCGTCTACCACCTCGCGGACTCCGGCGCGCTGACCCTCAACGGGCAGGCGCAGGGCATCCTCTCGATCCTCGTCGTCGGCGCGTCCGTCGACTACGCGCTGCTGATCGTCGCCCGGTACCGCGAGGAGCTGCGCCACGTCGAGCGGCCCGCCGCCGCGATGCGCCGCGCCCTGCGCCGCAGCCTCGAGCCGATCGCCGCGTCCGCGGGCACCGTCGTCGCCGGCCTGCTGTGCCTCCTGCTGTCCGACCTGGCGTCGAACCGGAGCCTCGGCCCGGTCGGTGCGCTCGGCATCGCGTCGGCGTTCCTCGCCACGTTCACCCTGCTGCCGCTGCTGCTTCTGGTGGCCGGCCCGCGTTCCCGGGCGCTGTTCTGGCCGCGCATCCCGCGGCCGCACGCCGCGGCGCACGCCGCCGGTCCGGTGGACGCCGGTCCGGCCGACGCCGCGGAGGAGCCGGCCCCGGCGGGCGCCCGCGCCGGCGCGCACGTCGCCGCGGGGAGCGCCGCGGACCCGCTGCCCGCCACGGGCCTGTGGGGTCGTCTCGCGCGCTGGGTCGGGCGCCGCGACCGCGTCGTGTGGGTCGCGACCAGCGTGGTGCTGCTCGGCTGCGCGGCGTTCGTGCCGACGTTCCAGGCGTCGGGCACCAGCCAGGCGGACGTGTTCCTGACGGACGTCGACTCCGTGGCCGGCGAGGAGGTGCTCGCCGCGCACTTCCCGGCGGGCGTCGTGCAGCCGGCGGTGGTCGTGGTGGACGCCGACGAGGCCGACGCGGTCGTCGAGGCCGCGCTCGGCGTCGAGGGCGTGCAGGCGGCGGCGCCGTACACCGGTGCGTCCGCGACGGGCGCCCCGGGCGGCGCGGATGGGGGCGACGGCGACGGGGCAGCGGCGGGCGACGGGGCCGGTGACGGGGCGCAGGGTGCCGCGGAGCCTGCCGAGCCGGTCGTGGTCGACGGCCGCGTCCGGGTCGACGTGACCACCGAGGCCGCCGCCGACACCACCGAGGGCGTCGCGACCGTCGGGCGCCTGCGGGACGCCGTCCACGAGGTCGCCCCCGACGCGCTGGTCGGCGGTGCGGCGGCCGAGACGCTCGACGCCCAGGACGCCGGCACCCGCGACCTGAGGGTGATCGTGCCCGTCGTGCTCGTGGTGATCCTGCTGATCCTCATGCTGCTGCTGCGGTCGGTGCTCGCCGCGGTGCTGCTCATGCTGGCCAACGTCCTGTCGTTCGCCGCCGCGCTCGGCGTGGCCGCCGTGGTGTTCGACCACGTCCTCGACTTCCCGGGCGCGGACCCGGCCGTGCCGCTGTACGCCTTCACGTTCCTCGTGGCGCTCGGGGTCGACTACTCGATCTTCCTCATGACGCGGGTGCGCGAGGAGAGCGTGCGCGTCGGCACACGGGACGGCGTGCTGCGGGGCCTGGCGGTCACGGGCGGCGTCATCACGTCGGCGGGCGTCGTGCTGGCGATGACGTTCGCGGCGCTCGGCGTCATCCCGCTGCTGTTCCTGGCGCAGCTCGCGTTCATCGTGGCGTTCGGCGTCCTGCTCGACACGCTCGTGGTGCGCAGCCTCCTCGTGCCCGCTCTGGTGCACGACGTCGGCGCGCGCACCTGGTGGCCGTCCCGCCTGTCCCGGTCGCCCGCCGGCAGCGACGCCCCCGGGGCCGGGGAGGACGGGGCACGGGCCTAGGGTGTCGGCCATGACGGACGCGCTGCGGGTGGGACTGGTCGGCTACGGCTCGGCGGGGCGGGGGATCCACGCGCGCCTGCTGCGGGACGTCGGCGCGCAGGTGGTCCGGGTGGTCAGCCGCAACCCGGCGCGTGCCACCGCCGCGGAGCGGGACTGGCCCGGTGTCGCCGTCGACGCGGACGTGCCGGCGCTGCTCGCGCACGCCGACGCGCTGGACGTCGTCGTGGTGGCGAGCCCGACCGGCGACCACGTCGAGCACGTCCGCCTCGCGCTGACCGCCGGGCTGCCGGTGGTCGTCGACAAGCCGCTGGCCCCGACCGCCGACGAGGCCGCCGAGCTGGCGCGCCTCGGGGCGGAGGCGGGCGACCGGCTGACCGTGTTCCAGAACCGGCGGTGGGACCCGGAGCAGCTCACGCTGCGGTCCCTGCTGGACGCCGGGGAGCTCGGGCGGGTGCACCGGTTCGAGCGGCGGTGGGAGCGGTGGCGCCCCGTCCCGCAGGACCGCTGGAAGGAGAACGACACGCGCGCCGGGGGGCTCCTGCTCGACCTCGGCGCCCACCTGGTCGACTCGGCGGTCCAGCTCTTCGGACCCGTGGCGTCGGTGCACGCCGAGCTCCGCAGCCTCACGACGCCGGCGACCGACGACGTGTTCCTCGCGCTCACGCACGCCGCCCGGCCGGACGGCACCGCGGTCATCAGCCACCTGCAGGCCGGTGGTCTCGTCGGCGCGCCCGGTCCCCGCACGCGCGTGCTGGGCGACCGCGCGGCGTACCTCGTCACCAGCTTCGAGGGGGAGGCCACGCCGTTCTCCGGGCTCGACGACGAGGTGGGCGGTGAGCACGAGGGCTGGCTGGTGCACGGCGACGAGCGCGTCCCCGTCCGGCGGGCCCCCGGAGGGCACGCGGACTTCTACCGCGCGGTCGAGGCGTGGGTGCGCGGTGCCGGGCCCGTCCCCGTCGACCCCGCGGACGCCGTCGTCACGGCGCGGGTGCTGGACGCCGCCCGGGTCGCCGCGGACGAGGAGCGGGTCGTCCGGCTGGACGGCTGACCGCGGGGCCGCCGCGCGCCACCGGCGGGGGTCAGGGGAGCAGCGCCGCTGCCGCGGCCTCCGGGGTGGGGTGCCGGTGGACGAAGCCGGCGGCGGTCAGCGCGTCGGGGACGGCGCGCAGCGACCCGAGGATCTCCTGCGAGAACTCCCCGAGCGCCACCCGCAGCGCCCACGCGGGGACGGGCAGGACGGCGGGCCGGTGCAGGCGTGCGGCGAGCGCACGCACGACCTCGACCTGCGTCGCCGGCTGCGCGACGAGGTTGACCGGCCCGGACACCGGCGCGTCGAGCAGGTGCAGGACGGCACGCACCTCGTCCTCCAGGGTGATCCAGCTCCAGTACTGCCGGCCGCTGCCCAGCGGGCCCCCGAGCCCGAGACGCACCAGCGGCAGCAGGCGGCCGAGCGCCCCGCCCCGCGCCGACAGCACGATGCCGGTCCGCAGGAACGCCACCCGCACGTCCGGGTGCTCGACGGCGGGCGCGGCGGCGGCCTCCCACCGCCGGACGACGCCCGCCAGGAACGTGTCGCCGTACGGCTCGTCCTCCGTGACGACCTCGTCGCCCCGGTCGCCGTACGCGCCGGTGGCCGACCCCTGGAGCAGCACGCGGGGCGGGGAGTCCAGGCCGGCGAGCGTCGATGCGATGAGGCCCGTGCCGCGGGTCCGGGACTCCAGCACGACGCGCTTGCGGTCGGCGGTGAGCCGCTTGTCGCCGACGCCGGCGCCGGCGAGGTTCACGACCGCGTCCGCACCCGCCAGGGCCTCCGGCGGGAGCACGCCGGCGTCCGGGTCCCAGGTGCGCTCGTCCGGGGTCCGCGCGGGGCGCCGCACGAGGCGCCGCACCTGGTGCCCCTCCGCCGTCAGCCGCGCGACCAGCGCCGTCCCGATCAGCCCGCTCGAGCCCGCCACCACGACGATCATGCGCCGACCCTACGCGCGAGGGGCCGTCCACCGCGCGGCGTGCAGCCCCTAGGGTGGGGCGCCATGGAGGCCGCCGCCCGACCGACCGCCGGCACGTCCGCGCCCGGGCCCGCGCGTGCCGCCGGCCCGCCGCCGCTCGCCGTGGTGGCCGCCGAGGCCGGCGTGTCCGTGCCGACCGTGTCGAAGGTGCTGAACTCGCGCCGCGACGTCGCGGAGGCGACCCGGGCGCGGGTCGCGGAGGCCCTGGCCCGGCACGGGTACACGGTCCGTCCGTCGGGCAGCCGCCGCACCGGGCTGATCGACCTGCGCGTGGTCGACCTCGACTCGACGTGGGCGGAGGCGGTGGTCCGGGGCGCGGCGCAGGCGGCGTCGCGGCTGGGCTCGGACCTCGTCGTGACGGTCGACCCGGATGCGCAGGCCTGCGGTGCGTGGGTGCGGCACGCGCTCGACCGCGGCACCGACGGCCTGGTCAGCGTGGTGGGGGTGCCGGACGCGGCGTCGCGGGCGGAGCTCGCCCGGGCGCAGGTCCCCGTGGTGGTCGTCGACCCGCGCACGCGCTGCGACCCGGACGTGCTGGTGGTCGGGGCGACGAACTTCCGGGGCGGGCTGGACGCGACGGCGCACCTGGTCGGGCTCGGGCACCGGCGCATCGCCACCATCACCGGCCCGCTGGAGCAGGACAACGCGGTCGCGCGGCTGGCGGGGTACCGGACCGCCCTGATCCAGGCGGGCATCGGCGGCGACGACGACCTGGTGCGCACCGGCGACTACTCGGTGGACGGCGGCTTCCGGGCGGCGAACCTGCTCCTGGAGCTCGACGACCCGCCGACGGCCGTCGTGGCCGGCAGCGACGACACCGCGCTCGGCGTGCTGCGCGCCGCCCGGGAGCACGGGCTGCGGGTGCCGGACGACCTCGCGGTGACCGGCTTCGACGACCTGCCGGTGGCGGCGTGGCTGGACCCTGCGCTCACCACCGTGCGGCAGCCGCTGGCGGAGATGGGGGACGCCGCCGTGAGCCTCGTCCACCGCGCCCGGGAGGGGCTGCGGGGTCCGGCTCACCTGGAGCTGGCGACGACGCTGGTGGTGCGGTCCTCGACGGCACCACCGCGCTGAGCGGTCGCACCGGACGGGCCCGGGGCTGCGCCGGGACGCGGCGCCCGTGCCCCCGCGCCGGACGACGCGGGGGCACGGGCGGTCCGCCCGGGCGGGGATCAGGCCCGGCGCCGTGCCCGCGCGACGAGGAGCGCCGTCCCGCCGGCCAGTGCCGCGAGCGCGACGCCCAGCGGCAGCGCGAGCGACGCCCCGGTGGTCGCGAGGTCGTGCGGCGTCCCTGCCGTGGTCGGCCCCTCGGCGGACACGCCGCCGTCGGCGCCGTCCCGGGGCTCCTCGGCCCCGGGCTCCACGACGCCGGGCCCGTCCGGGCCGGGCTGCGGCTCCGGCGCGGGCGCCGCGGGGACGCGCAGCGTCACGGCCTCGCCGGTCACCGTGATCCCGGCGTCGTTGGTCGTCGAGACCGCGAGCGTGTGCTCGCCGGGGGTCGTGACCGCGGGGACGTCGCACGCCCACACGCCGTCGGCGTCGACGTCCGCCGTGCACCACGCGGCGCCGTCCGGCCCGGCGATTGTCAGGTGCGCACCGGGCTCGCCGGTGCCGGCCAGGCGCTCGATGCGCGCGACGGTCGAGCCCGGCGCCGGGTCCGCGACGACCGGGGTGACGGGCGCCGCCGCCGACGAGAACACCTCGGCGGCGAGCACGGGACGCAGCCGCTCGGTCATGTCCGGGCCGACGACGTGGTCGCGCAGCAGGCCGTCGCCGAGGTAGTTGCCGATCGCCGCGACGATCATCGCCTGGTCCAGCGAGAGGTGGCGCTGCGCCACGGTCCCGGACCGCACCGCCACGGCGTCCGCGAACCCGCCGGGCCCGTAGACGTCGAAGTCGGACGCCAGCCGCGTGAGGTTCTCCACGACGCCCTCCGGGTCGTACTCGAGGCCGAGGAACGCCGCGTGCGGCGTGACGACCCCGTCGCCGAACTCGGGTGCGGGGTTCGTCGCCTCGCGGCAGCCGTGGAACCCGAGGTCGACGTCCGTCGTGCCGTCCGACAGGTAGCCGTCGGACCGCAGGCCGAGGGAGTCGACGCCGTACTCGGCGTAGCCGCCGTGCGGGTTGCTGGCGGGGGAGAAGCCCCAGTAGCCGTAGCCGGCCACGTCGAGCCCGTGCCGCTTCTGCGCCTGGACGACCAGCGGGTGGTTCACGCCCCAGGACCGCGGCGCCCACTCGGACTCCGGCACCAGCATGTCCGGCATCAGCGCCTCGAACATCGAGCCGCCCCAGCCGGGGACGAGCGCCGTGTCGCCGTCGTGGTACACGCCCTCGTAGACGTCGACG
The DNA here is from genome assembly GCF_039548315.1 of Cellulomonas olei. NCBI lineage: Bacteria > Bacillati > Actinomycetota > Actinomycetes > Micrococcales > Cellulomonadaceae > Cellulomonas > Cellulomonas olei. Next base: position 2,465 of record NZ_JBCLVN010000068.1, on the reverse strand, counting down.
CCGTCGTAGGTGCGCGTCACGCCGCTGGGCCGCTGCTCCTGCCAGGACCAGTCGCACGTCGACGGGAAGGTCCGGTAGGTGCCCCAGTAGGCCTCCGGCGGGATCTCCCCGTCCGCGATGCCGAGGTACAGCGCGATGCGGGTCTCGGACACCGTCGTGTCGTAGTGGTGGCAGGTGTAGTAGACCGTCGTGCCGCCCTGGTAGTTCCCGGGGACCGAGCAGCCCGACGGCTCCTCGTCCCAGAACCCCCCGCGGATCAGCCCGACGCCGAGGTCCGGCCGGCCGTCCGGGTTGTAGTAGACGCCGAAGTGCATCGAGTCGTAGAGCGCGGTGGCGTCGTCGGCGAGCCGGGGCTCCGCCGACGCGACCACGCGCAGCGCCGCGGCGAGCCAGCCGTTGTCGACCGACGACAGGAAGTGCTCCACGACGGCGCCGTCGTCGGGCCAGGTGTCCACCCGGTCGCCCGTGGCGGGGTCGTACCAGTTGTAGAACATGCCCGACTCGTCGTGCCGGTCCATCGTGCCCAGCGTCGCGAGGGTCGTCGACATGCGCTGGTAGGCGTCCTCCGCGTCGAGCAGGCCCAGGTCGCGCGCGACGACGGTCGACCACAGGTAGCCGCCGATGTTGGTGGGCGACGTGTACGCGCTGGCGGTCGCCGGGTCGAGCGAGCTCTCGATGTTGTCCGCGACGAGCCCGGTGGCGGGAGCCGTCATCGCGTCGAGCGAGGTGTAGGTGTCGGCGAGCCAGGTGCGCAGCAGCGCGTCGTCGACGGCGGCGGGCACGGGCGCGGCGGCCGGTGCCGCGTCCGCCCGGGCCACCGGGGCGGTGGCCGTGCCGGCCAGGGTGGCCGCGAGGCCGAGCCCGAGCGCGGCGACGCCCGCGGCCAGCGCCCGACCGCGGGGACGGCGGGCGCGGCCGGGGTGTGCGGGCGGTGCGGCCGGTGCGGGCGGTGCGGGGTGGTCGGGTACGGGCGGGGTGCTGGGGCGCGGGTCGGGCGGGCGCTGCTCAGTCATCGGTCACATCCTCGTTGGCCGGAGCCGAAATTTCGACGTCTGTTGTCGAAATGGCGCCAGCACGCTAACGGGGGCGACCGGCAGCGTCAACGCGGGACGGCCGCGGACGTGCGAACGCCCCGGCGGCCACGAGGGCTGCCGGGGCGTCCGCGCGCTGCGGTCAGGCGCAGGTCAGAGGCCGACCTCCGCCTCGAACGCGCCCTCCTCGATCCGCTGCTTCACGGTCATCAGGTACCGCGAGGCGTCCGCGCCGTCCACCAGGCGGTGGTCGTACGACAGCGCGAGGTAGCACATGGACCGGATCGCGATGACCTCGGCGCCGTCCTCGTCCGTCGTGACGACGGGCCGCTTGACGATCGTGCCGGTGCCCAGGATCGCGGACGTGCCGCCCGGGACGATCGGCGTGTCGAACAGCGCGCCGCCCGAGCCGGTGTTGGTCACCGTGAAGGTCGCGCCGGACAGCTCGTCCGGGGTGACCTTGTTCGCGCGGGTGCGGCCGGCGAGGTCGGAGATCTTCCGGGCGATACCCGCCAGGTTGAGGTCGCCGGCGTCGCGGATCACGGGCACGACCAGGCCGCGCTCGGTGTCGACCGCGATGCCCACGTTCTCCGTGCCGTGGTAGGTGATCTCCTTGCCCTCGAGCACGCCGTTGATCTTCGGGTGCACCTTGAGCGCCTCGACGGCGGCCTGCACGAAGAACGGCAGGAACGTGAGGTTGACGCCCTCGCGGGCCTTGAAGGAGTCCTTCGCCTTCGCGCGGAGCCGCGCCACCTTGGTGACGTCGACCTCGACGACGGTCGTCAGCTGCGCCTGGCTGTGCAGGGCCTCGACCATGCGCTCCGCGATGACCTGCCGCAGGCGGCTGGCCTTCTCGGTGGTGCCGCGCAGCGGGGACGGCTCGACCGGCTTGGCCGCGGCCGCCGGGGCGGACGGGGCCGACGGCGCGGCGGGGGCCTGCGGGGCGGCGGCGGCGCGGGCGGCCTCCTCCGCCTTCGCGGCGGCCTCCAGCACGTCCTCCTTGCGGATGCGCCCGCCCACGCCGGTGCCGGTCAGCGTCGCGACGTCGACGCCCTTCTCGGCGGCCAGCTTGCGGACCAGGGGCGTGAGGTACGAGCCCTGGGCCTGCGCGGGGGCGGCCGGCTGCGCGGGGGCGGCCGGGGCCGGCGCGGGCTGGGCGGGCGCCGACTGCGTCGGGGCGGGCACCGGGGCCGGGGTCGGCGCGGGGGCCTCCTCCGGCGCGGCGACCTGCGGCGCGGCCTCGGTCGCCGCGGGGGCGGACGCCTGGGCGGCGCCGTCCTGCGCCGGGGCCGAGGCCGTCGGGGCCGAGCCCGATCCGATCACGGCGAGCGGGGCGCCGACCTGGGCGGTCTCGTCCTCGCCGACCAGGATCTGCTGCAGCGTGCCGGCGAACGGCGACGGCACCTCGGTGTCGACCTTGTCCGTCGAGATCTC
>NZ_JBCLVN010000067.1:0-16102 GCF_039548315.1 Cellulomonas olei | reverse complement strand
CGACCTGGGCGGTCTCGTCCTCGCCGACCAGGATCTGCTGCAGCGTGCCGGCGAACGGCGACGGCACCTCGGTGTCGACCTTGTCCGTCGAGATCTCGAGCAGCGGCTCGTCGACCTCGACGGTGTCGCCGACCTGCTTCAGCCAGCGGGTCACGGTGCCCTCGGTGACGGACTCGCCGAGTGCGGGGAGCGTGACCTGCTGGCCGTCGCCGTCCTGCGCGGCGGCGGCCGGTGCGGCCTGCTCCTGCGCGGCGGGCGCGGCTGCCTCGGCCTCGGGGGCCGGGTCGCCGTAGCCCTCGCCCTGCGTGGTCTGCTCGGCGGGCGCCGGGGTCTCCTCCTGCGCCGGGGCGGCCTCGGCCGGGGCCGAGTCACCGCCCGCGCCGGACCCGTCGCCGATCACCGCGAGGACCGCGCCGACCTCGGCGGTCTCGTCCTCCTGGACGAGGATCTGCTCGAGGACGCCGGCGAACGGCGAGGGGACCTCGGTGTCCACCTTGTCGGTCGAGATCTCCAGCAGGGGCTCGTCGACCTCGACGCGGTCGCCCACGTTCTTGAGCCAGCGGGTGACGGTGCCCTCGGTGACGGACTCGCCGAGGGCGGGAAGCTGCACGTTGTCGGACATGACCGCTCGTGTCTCCTTCGATGCCTAGTGGTCAGTTGTGGGCGTGCAGCGGCTTGCCGGCGAGCGCCAGGTGCGCCTCGCCGAGAGCCTCGTTCTGCGTCGGGTGGGCGTGCACGAGCGCCGCGACGTCCTCGGGGTAGGCGTCCCAGTTGACGATGAGCTGGCCCTCGCCGATGAGCTCGCCGACGCGGGCGCCGATCATGTGGACGCCGACGACCGGACCGTCCTTCTGCCGCACGAGCTTGACGAAGCCCGTGGTCCCGAGGATCTGGCTCTTGCCGTTGCCGCCCAGGTTGTACTCGAGGGTCTCGACGGCGTCGGCCCCGTGGACCTCCTTGGCCTTCGCCTCGGTCAGGCCGACGGACGCGACCTCCGGGTCGGAGTACGTCACGCGCGGGATGCCGGACTCGACGATCGGCTGCGGGTTCAAGCCCGCGATCTCCTCGGCCACGAAGATGCCCTGGGCGAACCCGCGGTGCGCGAGCTGCAGGCCCGGGACGATGTCGCCGACCGCGTAGATGCTGCCGACGCCGGTGTGCAGGCGCTCGTCGGTGATGACGAAGCCGCGGTCCAGCGTGATGCCCTGCTCCTCGTAGCCGAGGCCGGAGGTCGACGGGCCACGGCCCACGGCGACCAGCAGCAGGTCCGCGTCGAACGTCTTGCCGTCCTCCAGCGAGACGTGCACGCCGTTGTCGTCCTGCGTGACGCCGGAGAACCGGACGCCCAGGTTGAAGGCGATGCCGCGCTTGCGGAACGCCCGCTCGAACGCCTTCGACAGCGCCTCGTCCTCGTTCGGGACCAGGTGGGGGAGCGCCTCGATGATCGTGACGTCCGCGCCGAACGACTTCCAGACGCTCGCGAACTCCGAGCCGATGACTCCGCCGCCGAGGATGATCGCGGACTTCGGCACCCAGTCGAGCTGCAGCGCCTGGTCGGACGTGATGACGCGCCCGCCGATCTCCAGCCCGGGCAGCGACCGCGCGTACGACCCGGTGCCGAGCACGATGTGCCGGCCCGTGACGCGCTGGCCGTCCACCTCGACGGTGTCCTGCGCGACGAGCTTGCCGTAGCCCTCGATCACGGTGATCTTGCGCGACTTGATGAGGCCCTGCAGGCCCTTGTACAGGCGGCCGATCACCGACGCCTTGTACTCGTTGACGCCGTTCATGTCGATGCCCGTGAGCTGCGTGTGGACGCCGAAGTGCGAGCCCTCGCGGGCGTTGTCCGCGAGCTCGGCCGCGTGCAGCAGGGCCTTGGTGGGGATGCACCCCTTGTGCAGGCAGGTGCCGCCGACCTTGTCGGCCTCGATGAGGGCGACGCTCATGCCGAGCTGGGCGCCGCGGAGCGCAGCCGCGTAGCCGCCGCTCCCTCCGCCCAGGACGACGATGTCGAAAGCGGACCCGGTCGTGTCGGACACGTGAAGACTCCTCCGGCGCAGACATGTGTGGAACGCGGTGCTCCGCGACCATCTTGTCATCTCCACCTAGGCCGGACGACCCAGACCACCGGCCACGACGTGTGATTCTGGAGACAGTCATCCCATGTCTGGCTGCCGCTGAGCCGGAGTCGGCCCGCCGGGTGAATCCCCACCGGGTCCCCGGGCGCGCCGGTTACCCTCACCGCATGGGTCTGTTCTCCCGCCTGCGCCGATCGCGCCCCGCCGGCCCCGCGCCCGAGTCCGCGCCCACCGGCCGCGCCGCCCGCGAGGAGACCCTCGAGCACCTGCGCGAGTTCACCCGCACCCGCGTCGGCGTCGAGGCGTACGTCGAGCCGCAGACCAACGTCACCCAGACGACGATCATGCTCATCGCCACCGACGGCGAGTGGACGCGGCGCCGGGTGCCCGATGCGCGCGCCGCCCACGAGCTGGCGCGCTCGCTCGGCCTGCCCGTCTACGACGTCCAGCGCACCGGCTACCCGCAGCGGATGCGCGACTGGAACAGCCGGCAGCGCATCGCGCGCGAGCGAGCGGCGCAGGAGCGCGCGGCCCGCCGCGCCACCGACCCCACCTGACGGCCCCACCTGACGGCCCCACCGGCGCACCGTCCCGCGCCGCCCGCGCACCCGCCTGCCTGCGCCCGCACTCCCGCCTGCGTGCGCCCGCGCACCCGCCTGCCGCCCGCGCGTCCCCTCGCCACCCCCTTCCCCTCGGAGGCTCCGAACGCGCTCGGAGGTCAGCGCGCGTCATCGGAGGGCTCCGCGGACACCTCCGATTCCCCGTCGGAGCCTCCGAGGGGGTGGAGGACGGGCCAGGCGGGCGGAGGCGGGGCGCGGTGGGTGCCAGCGGCGTCGGCGGGCGGAGGCTCCGAACGCGCTCGGAGGTCAGGGCGCGTCAGCGGAGGGCTCCGCGGAGACCTCCGGTCTCCCGTCGGAGCCTCCGAGGGGGTGGAGGACGGGCCCGGCGGGCGGAGGCGGGGCGCGGTGGGTGCCAGCGGCGCCGGCGGGCGGAGGGGTCGAGCGCGCTCCGAGGTCAGGGCGCGTCAGCGGAGGGCTCCGCGGACACCTCCGATTCCTCGTGGGAGCCTCCGACGGGGCGGAGGACGGGGCGGAGGAGGGGGCTGGCGGGCGCGGTGGGCGCTCGGCGTCGGCGGTGCCGGCGGGCGGAGGGGTCGAGCGCGCTCGGAGGTCAGGGCGCGTCATCGGAGGGCTCCGCGGAGACCTCCGGTCTCCCGTCGGAGGCTCCGACGGGAGACCGGGTGGGGTGGTGGGCCGTCAGCGGGTCGCGCGGGACTCGATCAGGGCCAGCAGCGTGCGGACGCCCACGCCGGTGCCGCCGGCCGGCGTGTAGCCGAACGGCGCCTTCTCGTTGAACGCCGGCCCCGCGATGTCGAGGTGCGCCCACGGGGTGGAGCCCACGAACTCCTGCAGGAAGATCCCGGCCGTGAGCATGCCGCCGAACCGGTCCCCGATGTTCGCGATGTCCGCGACCTTGGACTTCAGGCCGGCGCGCAGGTCGGCGGGCAGCGGCATCGGCCAGAACGCCTCGCCGGCGGCGTCCGCGGCGTCCACGACCTCGGTGCGCGTGGCGTCGTCGCCCATGACGGCGGACACGCGCGGGCCGAGGGCGACGAGCTGCGCGCCGGTGAGCGTCGCGATGTCCAGGACGACGTCCGGCTTCTCCTCGACGGCGGCGACGAGGCCGTCCGCCATGACCAGGCGCCCCTCGGCGTCGGTGTTCAGCACCTCGACGGTCTTGCCGCCGCGGATGGTCAGCACGTCGGACGGCCGCTGCGCCGTGCCCGAGGGCATGTTCTCCGCCAGGCACAGCCAGCCGGTCACGGCGACCGGCAGCTCGAGCCGGGCCGCCGCCAGCACCGTGTGCAGCACCGCCGCGGCACCGGCCATGTCGGACTTCATCGCGTCCATGCCCGCCGCGGGCTTGATGGAGATGCCGCCCGAGTCGAACGTGATGCCCTTGCCGACGAGGGCGACCTTCGCGGCCGGCCGGGACGGCGTGTACGCGACCTTGACCAGGCGCGGCGGGCGGGCCGAGCCCTGGCCGACACCCAGGATGCCGCCGTACCCGCCGGCGGCCAGCGCCTTCTCGTCCAGCACGGTCACCTTGAGCGAGCGGGCGCCGGCGTCCTTGACCGCGGCCTTGGCGGCGTCCGCGAAGGCGGCGGGGTACAGGTCGTTCGGCGCGGCGTTGACCAGGTCGCGGACGCCGTGGACGGCGGCGGCGAGGACCTCCGCGCGGGCGACGGCCTTCGCGGCCGACTTGTCCCGGGCGCGCGGGGTGAGGACGACGACCTCGGCGGCGGGGGCCGCGTCGTCGGCGGAGCCGCCCGTGCGGTAGCGGGTGTAGGCGTACGCGCCGAGCAGCGCGCCCTCGGCGACCGCGGCGACCTGGACGGTGTCCTCCGCGGGCAGGGCGACGGCGACGGTGCGCACCCCGGTGAGCTCGCGCAGCGCGGCACCGGCGGCGCGGCGCAGCGTCTCGACGTCGGGGACGGCCCCGTCGACGGCGCCCAGGCCGGTCAGCACGAGGGTGCGGGCGGCCAGCGGGCCCGTGGCGGGCAGCCGGCGGACCTCGTCCGCGGCGCCCGTGATGCCGAGCACGCCGGCGAGCTCGCGCACCTGCGTCGCGGTCTCGACCGGCAGCCAGTCCGCCCCGACGACCCGCGGGCCGTCCGGGGAGCTGGCGACGGCGACGACGAGGGCGTCGGCGGTCTGGCGGGCGGGGTTCGCGGAGGTCAACGTCACTCGGGGCACCCGTCGATGCTAGCGGTGCGCCCGGTAGCGTGGGGCACCGTGACCGACGCCCTCCTCTTCGCCGTGGCCGCCGCGGCGCTGGTGCTGGCCGGCTGGGCCGGGTGGTTCGCGATCCGGGACCGCGCCGTCGTCCTGCGTCAGCTCTGGGGCGCCGCCGTCGTCGAGGCGCTCCTGCTGGTGCAGGCCGTCGTGGCGGGAGTCCGGCAGGCGACCGGGGCCGACCCCGCCGAGCCGGTGGTGTTCTGGGGCTACGTGGTGACGCAGCTCGTGCTGCTGCCGGCCGCCGCGCTCTGGGCCTTCGCGGAGCGCACCCGGTGGTCGTCGGTCGTCCTGCTGGTGGCGGCGGTGGCCGTCGCGTTCCTCCAGCTCCGCCTCGACCAGACCTGGGGGACCGCATGACCGCGACCGCCGCCGCGCGCGGACCGGCCCCGCGCAGCACCGCCACCGGACCGGGGCGCGTCCTCGTCGCGGTCTACGGCGTGTTCGCCCTCGCCGCCACGGCACGCGCCGGCTACCAGATCGCCGCCAAGTTCGACGAGGCGCCGCTGGCGTACCTGCTGTCCGCGCTGGCCGGGGTGGTCTACGTCGTGGCGACCGTCGCGCTGGCCCGGGACCACCGCCGCCTGGCGTGGGCTGCCGTGGCGGTCGAGCTCGTCGGGGTCCTCGTCGTGGGCACGCTCTCGGTGCTCGACGCCGGCGACTTCCCGGACGAGACCGTCTGGTCCGGCTTCGGTCAGGGGTACGGCTACGTGCCGCTGGTGCTGCCGTTCCTCGGCCTGGCGTGGCTGTGGCGCACCCGCGGACGGGCGGCCGCACCGGCCGCGACCTCGGCCGACGCGGCGCAGGACGGACGCGGGTCCCGGCCCGGCCGCGCGTCGGACCACTAGGTTGGGCGGCGTGTACGGCCTCCTCTTCCGCCTGGTCTTCTCCCGCATCGACCCGGAGCGTGCGCACCACCTCGCGTTCACCTGGATCCGGCTCGCGTCGCGGGTCCCGGTGCTGCGCGACGTGCTGCGGGCGGCGCTGACGCCTCCGTCGTCCGGCGCCGTGCGGGTGCTCGGCCGCACGTTTCCGTCGCCGTTCGGCCTGGCGGCGGGCTTCGACAAGAACGCCGTCGGCGTCCCCGGCCTGACGATGCTCGGCTTCGGGTTCGTCGAGGTCGGCACCGTCACGGCGCAGGCCCAGCCGGGCAACGAGCGCCCGCGGCTCTGGCGGATCGTCGACCAGCGCGCCCTGCGCAACCGGATGGGGTTCAACAACGAGGGCGCCGTCGCGGTGGCGGAGCGGCTGCGCCGGCTGAGGTCCACCGCGTCGGGCCGCGCGCTCGTGGTGGGCGTCAACATCGGCAAGACGAAGGTGACGCCCGCCGAGGACGCGCCGCGCGACTACGCGACGAGCGCCCGGTACCTCGCGCCCTGGGCGGACTACCTGGTCGTCAACGTGTCGTCGCCGAACACGCCGGGGCTGCGGGACCTGCAGTCCGTCGACGCGCTGCGCCCGATCCTCCAGGCGACGCGGGAGGCCGCCGACGAGGCCGCCGCTGCGGCGCAGCGCCCCCGCGTGCCGCTGCTCGTCAAGATCGCCCCGGATCTCGCCGACGCCGACGTGGACGCGGTCGCCGACCTCGTCGCGGAGCTGGGGCTCGACGGGGTGGTGGCGGTCAACACCACGATCGCCCACGACCTGGGTGAGGGCGGCGTCTCGGGTCCGCCCCTCCTGGATCGCGGCCTGGTGGTCGTCGCCCGCCTGCGGCACCGGCTGGGCACCGGCCCGGTCGTGGTGGGCGTGGGCGGCATCAGCACCGCCGCGGACGCCCGGGCCTACCTGGCAGCCGGTGCGGACCTCGTGCAGGGCTACACCGGCTTCATCTACCAGGGGCCGTTCTGGGCGTCGCGCATCGGCAGGGCGCTGGCCGGCGACGTCGCCGCCGCCCGCACCGCCCGGCGGCCGGCGTGACCGCCGTGCGACCCCAGTGGGTCTGGGAGCTCACCGGGGCCAGGGGCGAGCTGCTCGACCGCCCGCTGTCGCCGGTGTTCGCCACGCGGTCGGACGCCGAGGAGTGGCTCGGGCTGCAGTGGCGCGCGCTGCGCGACCAGGGCGTGCACCGGGCGGGCCTGCGGAACGACGGCACGGCGGTGCCGCCCGTGCACGACCTCACGGCGGTGCCCGACCAGGTGACCTGGCGCCGGCCGGACTGACGCGTGCGGTGAGCGCCGCCCGGGTCGGCGTCCGCCGCGCCCGGGCCGCGGTCAGACCGGTGCCGGCAGCGCCGCCCCGCCGCCCGCTCGGGCACGGCCGTCGCGCCCGAGCGACGCCCAGGCGAGCGCGAGGCCGTCGACCGCCCGCACGAGAGCGTCCGGGGGCGCCGTGAACGGCACGCGCAGCCGGTCCTCGAGCGTGCCGTCGACCGCGAAGGCGGGCCCGGGCGCCACCCGCACGCCGTGCGCGAGCGCGAGCGCGCTGAGCGCCGACGACACCGGTGACCCGAGGTCGACCCACAGCGACTGCCCGCCCCGCGGCACCGCGTACCGCCACGACGGCAGGTGCTCCGCGAGCAGCGAGCTCAGCAGGTCTCGTCCCGCCCGGAGCTGGTCGCGACGGCGCCGCAGCGGGTCCTCCCCGAGCCGCAGCAGCTCGGCGGCGACGAGCTGGTCCAGCACGGCGGTGCCGAGGTCGGCGGTGCGCCGCGCGAGGGCGAGCCGGGTGACCAGGTCGGCCGGGCCGCGCAGCCACCCGACCCGCAGGCCGCCCCAGTGGCTCTTGGACAGGGAGCCGATCGCCAGCACCCGCGTGGAGCGCCCGTCGCCCGACCACGGGGCGGGGGGCGGCCCGTCGAGGGTGAGGTCCGTGAGCGCCTCGTCGCCGGCCATGACGGTGCCGGTGCGCCGCGCGAGGTCGCGCACGCGGGCGCGGGCCTCCTCGTCGAGCGTGGCGCCGGTCGGGTTCTGGTGGTCCGGCACGAGGTAGACCAGGCGGGGCGCGACCTGCCGGACCGTCGACTCGAGGAGGTCCACGTCGGTGCCGCCCCGCCCGGTCGGCACGGGAACGGGCCGTGCGCCGACGGCGCGGACGGCGTCCACGGCGTGCGGGTAGGTCGGCTGCTCGACGACGACGCGGTCCCCGGGGCCGGCGTGCGTGGCGAGCAGCAGCGCGATGGCGTGCTGCGCACCGGTGGTGACGAGCACCTGGTCCGGCGTGGTGGGCGTCCCGCGCTCGGTGTAGCGGTCGGCGATCGCCTCGCGGAGCACGTCGAGCCCCAGCGGGGCGTAGCCGTGCCCGGAGTACCGCGGGAGCTCCTCGACGGCACGCCGCGCGGCCTCGGGGAGCTCCGGCGGGGCGCCGCACGCGGCGACGGTGAGGTCGACGAGCGTGGCGTCCTCGAGCGGCCGGGGACGGCCGCGTCCCGGCCCGGCGGCGCGGGGCCGGGGGAGAGCGGTGACCGTCCCGGAGCCCTGGCGGCTGGCCAGGTACCCCTCGTCCCGCAGCACCCCGTACGCTCCCGTCGTCGTCGTGCGCGACACACCCAGGGCCGTCGCGAGCTCCCGCTCGCCCGGCACGCGGGTCGCGAGCGGCAGGTCCCCGGCGAGCACCGCCCGGCGCAGGGCGTCCGCCAGCGCCGCGTAGGCGGGGCCGGGACGACGCCAGTGGCCCAGCAGCGTGGCCAGTGCAGGGCCCGCGATGCGACGGTCGGAGACGAGGAGCGAGGACATGAGGCCACTGTGGCGCAAGTGGCTATCGCAGGGAAGTCCGGTCGGGGCGCAGGATGACGTCGTGACCGCCTCTCCCGACGCCCCCGCCCCCGTCGCCTCGCCCGATCCGGGTCCCGCCGCGCCGCACCCCAGCCACCCCGGCCGCCCCGTCGGAGCCTCCGAGGACCGCGCCACCGGCACCGCCACCCGCCGGGCCGCGCAGCTGCTCGGCGGCCTCGTCCTGTACGCCGCGTCGATCGCCCTGCTCGTGCACTCCGGGCTCGGGAACATGCCTTGGGACGTGCTCAGCCAGGGCACGTCCCGCCAGATCGGCTGGTCGCTCGGCACCGTCACGATCGCGTACAGCGTGGTGGTCCTGCTGTGCTGGTGGCCGCTGCGTCAGCGCCCCGGGATCGGCACCGTGGCGAACGTCGTGGTGATCGGCGTGCTGATCGACCCGGCGCTCGCGCTGCTGGACCGGCTGCCGGACCCGCTGCCGCTGCCGGCACGGGTGGCGCTCGTGGTCGCGGGCATCGGGCTGAACGGGCTGGCCAGCGCCCTGTACATCGGTGCGCGCCTGGGCCCGGGCCCGCGCGACGGGCTCATGACCGGCGTCGTCGCCCGGACCGGCTGGCCCGTCGGGCCCGTGCGGATCGCGATCGAGGTGACCGTGGTCGCCGTCGGCTGGCTGCTCGGCGGCACCGTCGGGCTGGCGACGCTCGCGTACGCCCTCGGCATCGGGCCGCTCATCCACTGGCTGCTGCCCCGCCTCACGGTGCCGGCCGCGGCAGCACCGGAGGGACCGGCGGCGGCAGGCGTCCCGGCGGACGTCGAGCCGGGCGAGGGCCGCTGACCGGTCCCTGGCACGCCGGAGGGCCGGACCCCCGAGGGGAGCCCGGCCCTCCGGCACGTGCGCTCAGCGCGAGGCCCGCACGTGCGCTCAGCGCGAGGCGGGGGAGGACTTCGCCGTCTCCGCCGGGTCCGAGATCACCGCGTCGCCGAGGATGTCGTCGATCCGCGTCATGAGCTCGGCGGGGATCGTCACGCCCGCGGCCTTGACGTTCTCGACGACCTGCTCGGGCCGGGACGCGCCGATGATCGCGGCCGCCACGTTCCGGTTCTGCAGCACCCAGGCGACGGCGAGCTGCGCGAGCGACAGCCCGAGCTCGTCGGCCACCGGGCGGAGCTGCTGCACGCGCTCGAGCACGTTCGGCCGGTCGAGGAATGACTTCACCATGCGCGCGCCGCCCTTCTCGTCCGTGGCGCGCGAGCCGGCGGGCAGCGGCTGGCCGGGCAGGTACTTGCCCGTGAGCACGCCCTGCGCGACGGGCGACCAGACGATCTGCGACAGCCCGAGCTCCTCGGAGGCGGGGACGACCTCGCCCTCGATGACGCGCCACAGCGCGGAGTACTGCGGCTGGTTCGACACCAGGCGGAAGCCGAGGTCCTGGGCGAGGGCCTGACCGGCGCGGATCTGGTCGGCGGTCCACTCGCTCACGCCGATGTACAGCGCCTTGCCGGCGCGCACGACGTCCGCGAACGCCTGCATCGTCTCCTCGAGCGGCGTCTCGTGGTCGTAGCGGTGCGCCTGGTACAGGTCGACGTAGTCGGTCCGCAGGCGGGTCAGCGAGCCGTCGATCGACTCCATGATGTGCTTGCGGGACAGGCCGGAGTCGTTCGGGCCCTTCGGGCCGGTCGGCCAGTAGACCTTCGTGAAGATCTCGAGGGACTGCCGGCGCTCGCCCTTCAGGGCCTCGCCGAGCACCTCCTCCGCGACGGTGTTCGCGTACACGTCCGCGGTGTCGAACGAGGTGATGCCGTTGTCGAGCGCGGCGCGGACGCAGGCGGTCGCGGCGTCGTTCTCGACCTGCGAGCCGTGCGTGAGCCAGTTGCCGTAGGTGATCTCGGAGATCTTGAGGCCGGAGCGGCCCAGGTGGCGGAATTCCATGCCCCCACCCTAGGCCGACGGGAGCCGTGCGCTACCGCGGGTACTCACCGTGCTTGACCTGCGGCTTCGGCAGCCGGGCGCGGCGGATCTGGAACACGCGCGTGACGCTGTACATCATCATGCCGCGCTGGATGGTGTCGGGCCCGAACTTCGCGACGAGCCGCTTGCGCAGCCGGCGCCACATGATCGCCACGTCAACGACCATCGCGATGATGAACAGGTACAGCACGACGAGACCGAGGAACGCGATGTTCGGGTTCCACGTCGTCAGGAGCATGTTGGCGAGCAGCATGACGATGGCGACCGGCAGGAACAGCTCGCCGAGGCTCCACCGCGCGTCGACGTAGTCGCGGATGTACCGGCGGACCGGGCCCTTGTCCTTCGCGGGGAGGTAGCGCTCGTCGCCGGTCTGCATGGCGGCGTACTGCCGGTCCCGCTCGGCACGCTGCGCGGCCCGGGCCTCCTTGGAGGCGGCCTTGCGGTCCGTGGGCACCAGCGGGCGGCGGTTGGCGGCCTCGGCGACCTTCCGCTTCGGGGTGGGACGGCCCTTGCCCGACCCGGGGGCCTCGGCGGTGCCGGGGGTCTCCTCGGTCAGGGGCGCCTGGGTGGTCCCGCCGGTGCTGCCGTCCTTGCTGCGTCCGAACACCCCTCCAGGGTAGTCGAGTAGCGTGGGGGTCCGTGACAGAGCCGACCTCGCCCTCCGCGTCCCCGTCCGTCCCCGCGCTGCGCGCCCGCGTCGAGGAGGCCTTCGCCGGCGTCCGCGCGGACCTCGAGGCGCTGGTCCGCGTCCCGAGCGTCTCGAACGCGGACTTCGACCAGGCCCACGTCGCCGCCAGCGCCGAGCACGTGGCCCGGCTGCTGCGCGAGGCGGGGATGCCGGAGGTGCAGGTCCTGGCGGTCGACCGGCCCGACGGCACGCCCGGTGCTCCCGCGGTCGTCGCCCGGCGCCCCGCCCCGGCCGGTGCGCCGACCGTGCTGCTCTACGCGCACCACGACGTGCAGCCGCCCGGCGCGCGCGAGGACTGGGACACCGACCCGTTCGAGCCGACCGAGCGCGACGGGCGCCTGTACGGGCGCGGCGCGGCGGACGACAAGGCCGGCGTCGTCGCGCACCTCGGTGCCCTGCGCGTGCTCGGCGACGAGCTCGGCGTCGGCGTGACGGTCTTCGTCGAGGGGGAGGAGGAGGTCGGGTCGCCGTCCTTCACCCGGTTCCTGCACACGCACCGGGACCTGCTGGCCGCCGACGTCATCGTGGTGGCCGACTCGTCCAACTGGAAGGTCGGCGTGCCCGGCCTCACGACGTCGCTGCGCGGTCTCGTCGACCTCGAGGTCGAGGTCGCCGTCCTGGACCACGCGGTGCACTCCGGCATGTTCGGTGGCCCCGTGCTCGACGCGGTGACGCTGCTGTCCCGGCTGATCGCGACCCTGCACGACGACGCGGGCGACGTGGCGGTCCCGGGCCTCGTGGCGGCCGCCGATCCCGCGGTCGACTACGACGAGGCGGCGTTCCGGGCCGACGCCTCCGTGCTCGACGGCGTCCGTCTCGCCGGCACGGGGCCGCTGACGGCCCGGCTGTGGACCCGTCCGACGATCGCCGTGATCGGGCTGGACGCGCCGCGGGTCGCCACCGCGTCGAACACGATCGCCCCGAAGGCGACCGCGAAGCTCTCGATGCGCATCGCCCCCGGGCAGGACCCCGCGGCGGCGCTGGCCGCCCTGCGGGCGCACCTGGAGGGGAACGCGCCGTTCGGTGCCCGCGTCACGGTGCGCGACGGCGAGCTCGGCAAGCCGTTCCAGGCGCCCGCGGACTCCCCGGCGATGCAGGCCGCCCGCCGGGCGTTCGCGGACGCCTGGGGCACCGAGCCGGTCGACATCGGCATCGGCGGGTCGATCCCCTTCATCGCGGACCTCCTCGAGGTGTACCCGGACGCCGCGATCCTCGTGACCGGCGTCGAGGACCCGGACTCGCGCGCGCACGGCGCGAACGAGTCGGTGCACCTGGCGGAGCTCGAGAAGGTCGTCCTGGCGGAGGCCCTGCTCCTGGCCCGACTCGCCCTCTGACGCACCGCGCCCGCACCGCACGCGCGGCGCGCGCACCCCACGCGCAGTGCACGCGCACGCCAGGTGCACGCGCACCGCACCCGCGCCGCACTCCGCCCCGTTCGGAGGCTCCGACGGGGCATCGGAGGTACCCGTAGAGCCCTCCGATGACGCGCGCCGACCTCCGAGCACGTTCGGAGCCTCCGAAGGGTCGGTGCGGGTGCGCGGGAGGTTGCGGGCGCGCGGGCGGGTGCGGGTGCGTCGCGGCGCGGTCAGACGGGCGGCTGCGGGTCGTACTGGATGCCGCGGCGCACCGCCCGGGCGGCGTCGCGGGACTCCAGGCGCGCGACGAGGTGCAGCGCCATGTCGATGCCGGCCGAGACGCCCGCGGACGTGACCACGTCGCCGTCGTCCACGTAGCGCGCCTCGGTGTCGACCAGGACGCTCGGGTCGATCCGCGCGAGCTCGTCGACGGCGGCCCAGTGCGTCGCGGCGGGGCGGCCGGCGAGCAGGCCGGCGGCCGCGTAGACGAGGGCCCCGGTGCAGACCGACGTCATGAGTGCCGTCTCCCGGCGCGCGCGGCGCACCCACGCCAGGTGCTCCGGGTCGTGGACGAGCCGCCGGGTGCCCTGGCCTCCGGGGTGCACGAGCACGTGCAGCGGGCCGGCCTCCTCGCGCGAGGTGTCGGGCAGCAGTCGCAGACCCTTCGCGCAGCGCACCCCCGCCCCGTCGGCGGAGAACGTCACGACCTCGGGGCGCAGCGCGGAGTGCGCGGCCCACGACGTCAGCACGTCGAACGGCCCGACGACGTCGAGCTCCTCGGCGTCGTCGAACACGACGATCCCGACCCGCAGCGGGTGACCCGTCCCCACGTGCCCTCCTCCCGCCGTGACCCCCGGGGCGTGGCCCCCGGGTGCCCGGCCGTCCGAGCCTGCCCGGACCGGGTGCCGGCGCCGCCGGTCCCGGACCCGGGCCCTGCCGTGTCGGCGCCGGCCGGTCAGTACCCCGGCAGCGCGAGCATCTGGTCGAGCGCGACGCGCGCCCAGTGGGCGTCGTCGGCGTCCACCACGATGCGGTTGACCACCCGACCGTCCAGGAGCGACTCCATGGCCCAGACGAGGTGCGGGAGGTCGATGCGGTTCATGGTCGAGCAGAAGCAGACCGTCGAGTCCAGGTACGAGATCTGCTTGTCGGGGTGCGCGGCGGCGAGGCGGCGGACGAGGTTCAGCTCGGTCCCGATCGCCCAGGAGGAGCCGGCCGGCGCGGCGTCGAGCGCCTTGATGATGTACTCGGTGGACCCCACCATGTCCGCGCCGGTCACGACCTCGTGCCGGCACTCCGGGTGGACCAGCACGGTGACGTCCGGCACGGCCGCCCGCACGTCCAGCAGGTTCTGGGCGCTGAACCGGCCGTGCACCGAGCAGTGGCCGCGCCACAGGATCATCCGGGCGTCGCGGAGCTCCTGCGCGGTCAGGCCGCCTCCGGGCTTGCGCGGGTCGAAGACGACGCACTGGTCGAGCGGGATGCCGAGCTGGAGCACGGCGGTGTTGCGGCCGAGGTGCTGGTCCGGCATGAACAGCACCTTGCCGGTGCCGTCGAGGCCTCCCACCTGGTCGAACGCCCACCGCAGCGCGACGTGCGCGTTGGAGGACGTGCAGACCGTGCCGCCGTGCCGGCCGGTGAACGCCTTGATGGCCGCCGTGGAGTTCATGTACGTGACGGGGACCGTGTCCTGCGCGACGCCGGCGTCCACGAGCACGTCCCACGCGTCCTCGACCTGGTCGATCGCCGCCATGTCCGCCATCGAGCAGCCGGCGGCCAGGTCGGGCAGGACCACCTGCTGGCTGTCGGAGGTCAGGATGTCGGCGGACTCGGCCATGAAGTGCACCCCGCAGAACAGGATGTACTCGGCGTCGGGCCGGGCGGCGGCCTCGCGGGCGAGCTTGAACGAGTCGCCGGTGACGTCGGCGAAGTCGATGACCTCGTCGCGCTGGTAGTGGTGGCCGAGCACGAACGCCCGGTCGCCGAGCGCGGCGCGCGCGGCGCGGGCCCGGTCGACGAGGTCCGGGTCGGACGCGGCGGGCAGGCCGCCGACGCACTCGACGCCGCGTTCGGACGCCAGGTCGGCGCCCTGGCCGAGCAGCAGCAGGGCCGAGGGGGCGGGCTCCGTGAACGTGGCCGTGGCGGAGAGCAGACTCACGCGCAGGATCATCCCACAGCGGGCGCCGGTGCCGGCGGGGTCGTCGTGGCCCGGCCCGGGTGCGGCGCGGATGGGGCGCGGATCGGGCGCGGATCGGGCGCGGATCGGGCACGGCGGACGGCGACGCGGACCTGCGGAGCGGCCGTCCGCGGGCGTGCGAGGATCGCGGCGTGCACGTCCTCGTCGCCCCCGGCAGGTTCGACGCGCGGCCGGACGACGGCCCCGCGCGTCCTCGCGGTGTGCCCGTCTCCGACCCGTGGCCCGCGCTGACGGCGCCGGAGGCCGTGGACGCGCTCGTCCGGGGGTGGCGCGAGGGTGCCCCCGGGGACGTGCTCGTGCCGCTCCCGCTGTCCGACGGCGGCGCCGGCCTGGTGGAGGCCGTGCGGGCGGCGCGCGGCGGCGAGCTGCTGTCCGTGACGACGACCGACGCCCACGGCGCGGTGGTGCCGGGCGCGGTGCTCGTCGTGCAGGAGCCGTCGGGCGCGCGCACGGCGTACGTCGACGGGGCCCTGGCGCTCGGGGCCGCCGACCCCGGGGCGCGGCCCGTCACGGCCACCACGTCGGCCGGGCTCGGCACCCTCCTGGCGGCTGCGCTCGACACGGGGGCCGGGCGGGTCGTCGTGGGCCTCGGCGGGCGGCGGACCGTCGCCCACGACGCGGGCGCGGGCCTGCTCGCGGCGCTCGGAGCGGCTCCGGCCGTGGCGGCTGAGGGGCTCGGCGCCGCGGCGGCCCTGCGCGCGGACGACCTCGCGGCGCTGCCGCGGCTGCGGGAGGCGCTGGCGGGCAGGGACCTGGTCGCCCTGCACGCGCACGACCTGCCCCTGACCGGGCTGAGCGGTGTCTCGGCGGACCTGGCCGAGTCCGGGCGCGTGGACGCCGCGACCGCGCAGGACGCCGAACGTGCGGCAGCGGCGTTCGCGCACGCCGCGGCGTCCGCGGCCGCGACGGGCGGTCGGGTGGACCTGCTCGCCGGTCCCGGGACGGGTCGCGGCGCCGCGTCCGGGACCGCGCCGGGTGCGGCACGCTCGGCGGGGTCCCGGGAGGCGCTCGTGCCCGGGTCCGGGGCCGGAGGGGGAGCGGCGTTCGCGCTGGGGCTGCTGGGCGCGCGGCTCGTCGAGGGCGCCGCGTGGGTCGCCGACGCCGTGGACCTCGCCGCGCGGGTCGCCGAGGCCGACCTCGTCGTGACCGGGTCGGGCGTGCTCGACGCCTCCGCGCTGGAGCACGGCGTGGTCGGGGCGGTCGCGCGCGCCGCCCTCCCGCTGGGCGTGCCGGCGGTGGCGGTCGCGGCGCAGCTGCGCACCGGCCGGCGCGACTGGGGCGCCGCGGGGCTCGCCGGCGGGTTCGCCGTGCTGGAGCGTCCCGACGACGCCGCGCGGTGGCGGGCCGACCCG
>NZ_JBCLVN010000066.1:0-34106 GCF_039548315.1 Cellulomonas olei | reverse complement strand
TGGCAGCGCCGCGACGGCGGCGGGCGCGGTGACGGCCGGCCCGGCGGCGGACGCTGGGACGGGCGCGACGGGCGCCGCGACGGCCGGTCGCAGGACCGCCGCTGGGACGAGCCCCCGCCCGAGGCGTACGACCCCGGGCACGAGCCGCTGCACGACGCCGGCGCCGCGGCCCCGACCGGGTCGGGCGGCGAGGGCACGGCGCTGCCCGCGCCCCGCATGACGATGCCCGACCCGCGGGACCCGGTCGCCGCGACGGAGCGCCGCGCCCTCGAGGCCGTCCTCCAGATGCCCGACCTCGTGCCGCCGGAGTTCGACGACCTGCCGCCCGAGGCGTTCACCGCTCCCGCCTACCGGGCCGTGCACGCCGCGGTGCGGGCGGCCGGCGGCGCCGCCGGGGCGCGCGCGCGGGTCGGTGCCGGAGGGCCCGGCGCGACCGTCGGCTGGGTCGAGGCCGTCCGCGAGGAGGCGGCGGCCCCGGTCCGGTCGCTCGTCACCCAGCTCGCCGTCGCACCGCTGCCCGAGGACCGGCCCGACCGCCTGCCGACCTACGCGCGCGGCCTCGTCATGGCGCTCGTCGAGCTCGAGCTCACGCGCCGCATCGCCGACCTGCGGGGCCGGCTGCAGCGCATGGACGCCGTGCAGGACCCGGACGGCTACCGCGCGCTCGCCGCGCAGCTCTTCGACGAGGAGAACCGGCGCCGCGCGCTGCGCGAGAGCGCCTGACCGTCCGGCGCCTGGCCGGCACGCGCCGGGGCCCGGGACGGGCGCGCGCGACCGGCCCCGGGGGCCCGCGGGTGCGCGGTACGGTGCCCGGATGGAGCTGTGGGGGGCCGCGCTGTACGGCGACCCGTGCCGCGCGTGCGGCTACCGCTGGGGCCTCACCGCCGAGGACGCGGTGCACGCGGTCGCGGACGTGCCGGGCCGGTTCGACGCGGCTCTGGTCGCCGCCCCGGAGCCGCTGCGCCTGCCGGGCCTCGCGTGGTCGACCGCGGCGTACGTGCGGCACGTCGCCGACAACCTCGGGGCGTGGGCGTACCGCCTCGACGCGGCGCGCTGCGACGGCCGCACCGCCGCCGCCGGGTACGACCCCGACGCGCTGGGTGCGCTGCTCGACTACGAGCACGCGACCGTCGGGGCGTCCCTCGGTGCCCTGCGCCGGGTCGTGCCGTGGTGGGTCGAGTCGGTCACCGCGGCGCTGGCGGCCGGCGTGGTGCTCGACCACGCCACCCGGGGCCCGCAGCGCGCCGAGGACGTCGCGCGCAACAACGCGCACGACGCGCTGCACCACCTGCACGACGTCCGCCGCATCGTCGAGCACGCCGCAGGCCCCGCGACCTGACGCCCCGGGCGGGGCCACTACGCTGACCGCCATGACGACTGCGGAGGCCGCCCCCGGCCAGGACCTGCCGGACGAGCGCGAGATCCTCGGCTGGGACCAGTTCGGGGAGGCCGCCCGCGACCTCGCCCGCGACGTGGTGGCGTCCGGGTTCGAGCCCGACGTGGTGGTGGCGGTCGCCCGCGGCGGGCTGCTGCCGGCCGGCGCCCTGGCGTACGCGCTCGGGCTGAAGGCCTGCGGCACCCTCAACGTGGAGTTCTACACGGGCATCGACACCCGGCTGCCCGACCCGGTGGTGCTGCCGCCGCTGCTGGACACCGAGGCGCTGGCCGGCCGCCGCGCGCTGGTCGTCGACGACGTGGCCGACACGGGGGAGACCCTCGCGCTCGTGCAGCGGCTCGTGTCGCAGCACTGCGCCGAGGCCCGCACGGCCGTGCTCTACGCGAAGCCGCACTCCATCGTGGACCCGGACTTCGTGTGGCGGCGGACGGCGCAGTGGATCACGTTCCCGTGGTCCGCGCTGCCGCCGGTCGCCCGCCCCGCGGTCTGACGCGACCGGCGCGGCCGGCCGGCCGGCCGGCTGCCGCACGCGGGCGGGACGTCGGGAGCGCGGTGCCGCGCGCCGGACGTTGGTCCCTGGACGGCCCGTGACCAGGGAAGACGCTCCACTGTGGCGTGCGTCACACTGGGCCGAACGGGTGTGCCGGCGGCCGAAGCCGGGGTGCCCCCGGGTGCGGTGGCTGTACCTTCCGGCCACCGGCGCGCATCGCGCATCCGCGTACGAGGGGGAGCTGTGCGTCGTCACACCGTTGTTGTGCCTGCCCTGCCGCACGGGACGACACGACGGGGGCGAAGCGCTTCCCCGGGACGGCGCACCGGCCTGACCGTGGTCGTCGTCGCGTCGCTGCTGGCGACCCTGGCCGTGGTGGCTCCGGGCACGGCAGCGGCCGCGCCGTCGGACGAGGACCGTCGCTCGGCGGGCGTGGCGTCCGCGCCCGCCGTCGAGCAGGCGGAGCCCCTGGCCGTCGAGACGCTCGCCCAGCCGGCACCGCCCGCTCACGACCCGGTCGCGGCGGCGAGCACCGAGCCGGTCGCCTGGCCCGCGGAGAGCACGGCGACGATCGCGGTCGACCCGCCGGGCGCGACCGACGCGGACCCGTCCGCGGCCGTCACCGCCGAGACACTGGTGCGGCTCGAGCAGTCCGGCACGGCGGAGGCCCCCGACGCGGTCCAGGTCCAGGTGGTCGACCACGACGCGGCCGAGGCGGTCGGCGTGGACGGGGTGCTGCTCGCGCTGGAGCCGGTGAGCGGGGCCGAGGGCGCCGACGCCGGGCCTGACGGGACGCCGGCTCCGGCGGCGACCGCCGCGACCTCGGCGCCGTCACCGACCACCTCGCCGACCACCTCGTCCGCCGTCGTCCAGCAGACGGCGTCGGTCCGCCCGGCCGAGCCGGAGGCCGAGGTCGCGGACGCCGGGGCGCCCGTCGTCGTCACGGTGAGCTACGCCCCCTTCGCGGACGCGTACGGCGGGGACTGGTCGGCGCGGCTGCGGCTCGTCAGCCTGCCGGACTGCGCCCTCGACACGCCGTCGGACGCGCAGTGCCGCACGCAGACGGAGATCGAGTCGGTGAACGACCCCGTCGCGCAGACCGTGCGGGCCGCGGTGCCGCTCGCCGCTGCCGGCGCGCTCGCCGTCACCGCGGCGACGTCCGGCTCGACC
The DNA here is from genome assembly GCF_039548315.1 of Cellulomonas olei. Taxonomy (NCBI): domain Bacteria; kingdom Bacillati; phylum Actinomycetota; class Actinomycetes; order Micrococcales; family Cellulomonadaceae; genus Cellulomonas; species Cellulomonas olei. The sequence continues at coordinate 31,050 of NZ_JBCLVN010000066.1, read as the reverse complement.
GGCAGCTGGGCGGCGACCCCGCGGCCGCCCGCGTCCGCGTCCGACGCGTCCCTGTCGGGCGTCGCGTCGGCCCCGCTGGCGGGATCCGACTCGTCCGCGCCCGCCCCGTCCCCGTCCGGGCCCGTCCCGTCCGCCTCCGCGAGCTGGGACGTCGTCGCGCAGACCGGTGACCTCCGGTGGACCTACCCGCTGCGCGTCCCGCCGGCCGCGGGCGGTCCGGAGCCCGACCTCGCGCTCGCGTACTCCTCCGGCTCGGTCGACCGCCGGACGTCCGCGACCAACAACCAGGCCTCCTGGGTCGGTGACGGCTGGGACCTCGGCACGGGGTACGTCGAGCGGTCCTACGTGCCGTGCGCCCAGGACACCGCGGGCGGCAACAACGAGGGGCACGCCACCGGTGACCTGTGCTGGTCGTCGGGTGCGGCGGTGCTCGTGCTGAACGGCACCACCAGCCCGCTCGTCGAGGACGCCGCGACGGGGACCTGGCGGGTCCAGCAGGACGACGGGAGCCGCGTCGAGAGGCTGACCGGTGCGTCGAACGGGGACGACGACGGCGAGTACTGGGCCGTCACGACGACGGACGGCACCCGGTACGTCTTCGGTCGCGGCCAGCGCTCGGCGACCGACCCGACGCCGCTGGACTCGGCCTGGACCGTCCCGGTCTACGGCAACCAGGCGGGCGAGCCGTGCCACGCCGAGACGTTCGCGGAGTCCGTGTGCGCGCAGGCCTGGCGCTGGAACCTCGAGTACGTCGTCGACGCGTCCGGCGGCTCGATGACGTACTTCTACACCCGGGAGCAGAACGCGTACGAGCGGGACCTCGGCGCGGCGGTCTCGACGTACGACCGCGGCGGCTACCTCACGCGCGTCGAGTACGGGCAGCGCGCCGGCGAGGAGACCACCGGCCCGGCGCCCTCGCGCGTGGAGCTCACGGTCGCCGAGCGCTGCGTGCCGTCGGCGTCGGTGACGTGCGACCCGGACCAGCTGACGCCGTCGAGCGCCGCGGCCTGGCCCGACGTCCCGGCCGACCTGGTCTGCACGTCGACCACGTCCTGCGCGGGTGTCACGTCGCCGGCGTTCTTCACCCGCAAGCGGCTCGCCCGGGTGACGACGCAGGTGCTCGCGGGCGCGACCTACCGGGACGTGGACCGCTGGACGCTGACGCAGACGTTCCCCGACCCCGGTGACGGCTCGGAGACCGCGTTGTGGCTCGCGAAGATCGGGCACAGCGGCCTCGCGGGGACGACCGTCGACCTGCCGGACGTCTCCTTCACCGGCACGCCGCTGGCGAACCGGGTGGTCGGCGCCGGCGGCCCGGCCATGAGCCGTTACCGGGTCTCCTCCGTGGTGTCCGAGTCCGGAGCGACGACCTCGGTCTCCTACACGGCTCCCGGCTGCTCCGCGACGTCGCTGCCGGCAGATCCCAGCACGAGCTCCTCGCGCTGCTTCCCCGTGCTCAGCGCACCCGCCACCGAGGGTGCGCAGCCGGAGTACTTCCACACCTACCCGGTGTCCTCGGTGCTCGAGAACCCGAACGACGGGACGAGCGCGACCGTCGAGACGCACTACCGGTACGTCGGGGGCCCGGCCTGGCACCACGACGACGACGCGCGCACGCCGGTGGCGCAGCGCACCTGGGGCGACTTCCGGGGCTACGCGACGGTCGACGTCGTCCGTGGTGCGCCCTCCGACACCACCAGGTCCACGACCCGCTACCGCTACTTCCGCGGGATGGACGGGGACCTGCTCGGGTCCGGTGGGACCCGGTCCGCGAGCGTCGACGGCATCACGGACGAGGGCCGGCTCGCCGGGTTCGTCCGTGAGGTCATCACCTACGACGGGGCGGGGACCGGCGAGCTCACCGGGGTGGTGCGGACGCCGTGGGTGTCGCCGCCGACGGCGACCGGCGCGGACGGCCGCACCTCGACCTTCCTGGGCGTCGGGCTCTCCGAGACCCGCACGACCGCACCCGCGCTGCCCGGCGGCCGCCGGACCACCCGGACCGCGACCACCTTCGACCCGGCCGACGGGACGGTCACGCAGGTGGACGACGAGGGCGACCTCGCGACCGCCGCCGACGACCTGTGCACCCGCACCGAGTACGCGCGGGACGGTGCCACGACCGTCGTCGGAGCGCCCGCCCGCGTCGAGACCGTCGCCGTCCGGTGCGACGTCACCCCGGCGAGGCCGGCCGACGTCGTCTCGGACGTGCGCACCTCGTACGACGGCGCCGCGGTCGGCGTCGCACCGACGCGCGGGCTGGTCACCGCGACCGAGGTGCTCGCGTCGTACGCGGACGGGGCCCCGGTGTACGTGACGGACACGTCCACGACGTACGACGACGCGGGCCGCGTCGTCGCGCGCGCCGACGCCCTGGGCCGCACCACCACCACCGCCTACACCCCGGCGACGGGTGGACCCGTGACCGGTGTCACCGAGACGTCGCCCGACCCGGACGGCGACGGCGACCTCACCCCGCACGTGGTCACCACCACGCTCGACCCCGCCTGGGGCCTGCCCACCGAGGTCGTCGACGCGGCGGGCAAGGTCACGAGCACCCGGTACGACGCCCTCGGCCGGCCCACGGCCGTCTGGCTCCCCGGCCGGCCGCAGGCCTCGGCCACGGCGAGCACGACCTACGCGTACGTCGTCTCGCGATCCGGGCCGGACGCGGTGACCACCTCGACGCTCACGGCCGCGGGCACCTACCAGAGCGTGGTCACGCTCTACGACGGGCTGCTGCGCCCGCGGCAGACCCAGTCGCCGTCGCTCGCCGCGGGCACCGCCGGGCGCATGGTCACCGACACCGTCTACGACAGCCGCGGGTACGTGTCGTACGAGAACGGCGCGTGGTTCGCCCCGGGCGAGCCGGGCGGCGCGCTCGTCGCGCCGAAGTCGGCGGTCCCGTCCCGGACCCGGTACGTCCACGACGGCGCCGGCCGGCTGCGCAAGGAGATCCTCGACGTCGACGGCCGCGAGAAGTGGCGCACGACCACCACCTACGGCGGCGACCGCGTCAGCACCGACCCGCCCGCAGGCGGCGTCGCGCGGACCACCGTCCTCGACGCGCGCGGCCGCACCACGCAGCTGCGGAGCTACACCTCCGGCGCGCCCTCCGGCACCTACAAGCTGACCACCTACCGGTACGCGCCCTCCGGCGCGCTCTCCTCGGTGCGCAACGCCGACGGCAGCACGTGGACCGCCACCTACGACCTGCGCGGCCGCCAGGTCTCCGTCACGGACCCGGACACGGGCACCACCACCCGGACGTACGACGACGCCGGTCAGGTGCTCACGGTCACCGACGCCCGGGGCTTGACTCTCGCGTCGACGTACGACGCGCTCGGACGGCGCACCTCCCTGCGTGACGGCTCCGCCACCGGGGACCTGCGGGCCGAGTGGACGTACGACACCCTCGCCGCGGGGCAGCTCACGTCGTCGACCCGCTACGAGGACGGCGCGGCCTACGTCACCGCCGTCACGGGCTACGACGACGGGTACCGTCCGCTCGGGGAGTCCGTGACGCTGCCGTCCGTCGAGGGCGCTCTGGCCGGCACCTACACCACGGAGTACGAGTACACCGTGGACGGGCAGCTGCTCCGCACCACGCTCCCGGCGGCCGGTCCGCTGACCGCCGAGAGCATCTGGACGGAGTACGACGCGGCGAACCTGCCGGAGTGGATGCACGGCGGTCTCGGCTGGGGCGTCTACGTCGCCGGGACCGTCTACTCGTCCTCCGGCGAGCTGATGAGCCTCGACGTGGGCAACACCGCCGCGAACTGGATCAGCTACGACTACGAGCACGGGACCGGCCGGCTGACCGGCGTCGCGCTCACGAGGCAGTCGTCCGGGGCCACCGACCTCGACCAGCGGGTCAAGTACGACGCCGCGGGCAACGTCACCAAGGTCGTGACCCGGCGCACCGGCCAGAAGACCGACACCCAGTGCTTCACCCGCGACGGGCTCGGCCGGCTGCGCAGCGCGTGGACCCCCGCGAGCGGCAGCTGCGCGACCACCCGGTCCGCGGCCCGGCTCGGCGGTCCCGTTCCCTCCTGGACCGACTCCACCTACGACGCGGCGGGCAACCGGCTCACGCAGGTCACCCGCACCGCGACCGGCACCACCACCGACCGGTACACCTACGCGGCCGCGTCCGGCCGGCCGCACGCCCTGGCGTCGGTCGCCCGCACCACCGGGTCCCGCACCGTGACCTCGCGGTACGCCTCCGACGCCAGCGGCAGCACGACCACCCGCGCGCCCTCCGGGAGCGCCGCCCAGACGCTCACCTGGGACGCCGAGGGCCGCCTCACCACGGTCCGGTCGGGCTCGTCGACGTCGTCCTACCTGTACACCGCCGACGGCGACCGGCTCGTCCGGCGGCAGGACGGCAGCACGACCGTGACGCTGCCCGGTGGGCAGGAGATCACGCTCACCGCCGACGGCCAGGTCACGGCGTCGCGCTCCTACACGTTCGCCGGGATGACGGTCGCTGTGCGCACCGGCAGGTCCGGCTCGGCGGTGACCTCGTTCGTCACCGACGCGGACGGGACGGCGATCGCCGCGATCCAGAACGTCAAGGAGATCCTCACCACCCGGCGGTTCGACGCCTTCGGCGCGGCCCGTGCGGCGAGCCCCGTCTGGCCGGACGACCGCGCCTTCCTCGGCGCGCCGCAGGACGGCACCGGCCTGCTGCTCGTCGGGACGCGGTACTACGACCCGGCGCGCGGACGGTACCTCTCGGCCGACCCGGCGGTGGCGCTCGCGGCACCGCAGGACGGGGCGTACGCGTACGGCGGGGCGGGCGAGGCGTCCGCAGGTCGGGGCGGCGCGGACGGATGACGGCCACCGGCCCGGCCGGGCTCCGTCCGGGCCGGTCCGTCCGGGAGGTGCTGCTCGCCTGATCTCCGCCCCGCCGAGGGGCGGCGCCGGCTCGGCGCCCGGCACGCTCCGCGCGTCCACGTCCGCCACCGTCGCTACACTCGTCCCCACAGGCACCGATCCGGCCATCACCGGGGAGCCTCCGGAAGAACAGGCCGCGTCGCACCACCGGGCGCGTCCCCAGTAGAACCGGACGGGGCAGGCCCGTCACAGCCGCAGCGCAGAGTGGTCGCGCACCGCACCCCGCGAGGGGCACGGTGGACGGCAAGCGGGGTGGTACCGCGGTGCCCCCGGGTCGGTGTCCGGCCCGGGTGACGTCGTCCCCGTGGTCCTGCCGAACCGCACCGCCCCCGCCGCCCGCCGGCGGGAGCACCGACCACAGGAGCGCCATCCGCCATGGCCTACCCCCTGCACCGCTCGCCCGCCGGCAAGCACGTCGCCCCGTCGTCCCCGGGGGCCGCGTTCGGCCTGCCCGCGTCCCCCGACCTGCCCGCGCTGGAGAAGGACGTCCTCGCGTACTGGGAGGCGGACGGCACGTTCCAGGCGTCGATCGACGCGCGTGACGCCGGCGCGGACGGCGCGAACGAGTTCGTGTTCTACGACGGCCCGCCGTTCGCGAACGGCCTGCCGCACTACGGGCACCTGCTGACGGGCTACGCGAAGGACATCGTCGGCCGGTACCAGACGCAGCGGGGCCGCCGCGTGGAGCGCCGGTTCGGCTGGGACACGCACGGCCTGCCGGCGGAGCTCGAGGCGGAGCGGATCCTCGGCATCACGGACAAGTCGCAGATCGAGACGATGGGCATCAAGGCGTTCAACGACGCGTGCCGCACGTCGGTGCTGCGCTACACCGACGAGTGGCGGGTGTACGTCACCCGGCAGGCGCGGTGGGTGGACTTCGACCACGACTACAAGACGCTGGACCCGACGTTCATGGAGTCGGTGATCTGGGCGTTCAAGCGGCTGTACGACAAGGGCTGGGCGTACGAGGGCTACCGCGTGCTGCCGTACTGCTGGAACGACCAGACGCCGCTGTCGAACCACGAGCTGCGCATGGACGACGACGTCTACCGGGACGTCCAGGACCAGACGGTGACGGTGACGTTCCCGCTGACGGGTGCGCGCGCCGAGGAGCTCGGGCTCGCGGGCGTCGCGGCGCTGGCGTGGACGACCACCCCGTGGACGCTGCCGACGAACTCGGCGCTCGCGGTCGGGCCGGACGTGGAGTACGTGGTGGTCCCGGCCGGGCCGAACGGCACCTCGGCCGCGGCGACGCAGCTGCTGCTCGCCCGCGCGCTGGTCAAGGGCTACGCGAAGGACCTGGGCTACGACTCGGCCGAGGACGCCCTGGCGGCGGTGACCCGCGAGCTGCGCGGCGCCGAGCTGGCGGGCGTGCGGTACGAGCCGCTGTTCGGCTACCTCGCGGACCAGCCGGGCATGGCGGAGCACGGCTTCCAGGTGCTGCTGGCGGACTACGTCACCACCGAGGACGGCACCGGCGTGGTGCACCAGGCCCCGGCGTACGGCGAGGTCGACCAGGAGACCTGCGAGGCCGCGGGCATCCCGACGGTGCTGAGCGTCGACGACGGCGGGAGGTTCACCTCCCTCGTCCCGGACTTCCAGGGCCTGCAGGTCTTCGAGGCGAACAAGCCGATCACGCAGCGGCTGCGCGCGGACGGCCGGCTGCTGCGCCAGGCGTCGTACGTGCACTCCTACCCGCACTGCTGGCGCTGCCGGCACCCGCTGATCTACAAGGCGGTGTCGTCGTGGTTCGTCAAGGTGACGGCGTTCCGCGACCGGATGGTCGAGCTCAACCAGGACATCTCCTGGGTGCCGGAGCACATCAAGGACGGCCAGTTCGGCAACTGGCTGGCCGGTGCCCGCGACTGGTCGGTGTCCCGCAACCGCTACTGGGGCACCCCGATCCCGGTGTGGGTGAGCGACGACCCCCAGTACCCGCGGATCGACGTGTACGGCTCGTTCGCGGAGCTGGAGGCGGACTTCGGCCGGCTGCCGCTGAACGACGCCGGGGAGCCGGACCTGCACCGGCCGTTCATCGACGAGCTGACGCGCCCGAACCCGGACGACCCGACCGGGCGCTCGACGATGCGCCGCATCCCGGACGTGCTGGACGTGTGGTTCGACTCCGGGTCGATGCCGTACGCCCAGGTGCACTACCCGTTCGAGAACACCGAGTGGTTCGAGCACCACTACCCGGGCGACTTCATCACGGAGTACATCGGGCAGACCCGCGGCTGGTTCTACCTGCTGCACGTGCTGGCCACCGCGCTGTTCGACCGCCCGGCGTTCCGCACGTCGGTGTCGCACGGCATCGTGCTGGGCTCCGACGGCCGCAAGATGAGCAAGTCGCTGCGCAACTACCCGGACGTGAACGAGGTGTTCGACCGTGACGGGTCGGACGCGATGCGGTGGTTCCTCATGGCGTCGCCGATCCTGCGGGGCGGCAACCTCGTCGTCACCGAGGAGGGCATCCGCTCGGAGGTCCGCCAGGTGCTGCTGCCGCTGTGGAGCACGTGGTACTTCTTCGCGCTGTACGCCAACGCGGCCGGCGACGGCCTCACGGCGCGGCGCGTCACGGCGCAGGACCACGCCGAGGGCCGGCTGTCGACGATGGACCGGTACCTGCTGGCGCGGACGCGGCGGCTGGTCGACGACGTGACCGCGCAGCTCGACGCGTACGACGTGCCGGGCGCCTGCGAGACGGTGCGCGTGCACCTGGACCTGCTGACCAACTGGTACGTCCGCACGCAGCGCGACCGGTTCTGGGGGGAGGACGCCGCGGCGTTCGACACGCTGTGGACGGCGCTGGAGACCCTGACCCGCGTGATGGCGCCGCTCGCGCCGCTGCTGTCGGAGGAGGTCTGGCGCGGCCTGACCGGTGAGCGCTCCGTGCACCTCACGGACTGGCCGGTGCTGGGCGACGGCGGGGCGGACGACGCCGCGCTGGCGGCGGACGACGACCTCGTCGCGGCCGTCGACGGGGTGCGGGAGGCCGTCTCGGCGGCGCTCGCGCTGCGCAAGGCGAACGCGCTGCGCGTCCGCCAGCCGCTGCGGGAGCTGCGCGTCGCGACCCCGGACCCGCAGGCCCTCGCGCCGTTCCGGGACCTGCTGGCCGCGGAGCTCAACGTCAAGGACGTCGTGCTGTCGACGGTCGAGGAGGCCGCCGCCGGCGGGGTGGCGGTGCGCCGCAACCTCGCGGTGAACGCCCGCGCCGCCGGACCGCGCCTGGGCCGCGGGGTGCAGGCCGTCATCCGGGCCGCGAAGGCCGGCGACTGGTCGACCGACGCGGAGGGCCGCGTGGTGGTCCGCACCGACGAGGGCGACGTGCCGGTGCTGGACTCCGAGTACGAGCTCACCACGACGATCGACGTCACCACCGCCGAGGGGGAGGCGCCCACGCTGGCCGCGGGCGTGCTGCCGTCGGGCGGGTTCGTGGTGCTGGACCTCGCGCTGGACGAGGCGCTGCTCGCCGAGGGCTACGCCCGCGACGTGGTGCGCGCCGTGCAGGACGCCCGCAAGGCGGCGGACCTCGTGGTGACCGACCGGATCCGGCTGACGCTGGGCGTCCCCGCGGAGCACCGCGCGGCCGTCGAGGCGCACCGGGAGTTCATCGCGTCCGAGACGCTCGCGACGGCGGTGGTCCTGGAACCGGCGGAGGGCGCCGAGCTCGAAGTCGGCGTCGAGCGGGTGGACGCCTGATGGCCGCCGGGAAGGGCCGGGGCGGGGCCGACCACCTGCGGGACGAGGCCGCTGCGGCCGCCCGCCGTGCCGCGGACGAGGTGTACGCGGGGATCCTCGAGCGGGCCCCCGAGCACGACATCGACCCCACGCTCGACCGGGTGCGGGCGGTGTGCGAGCTGCTGGGCGACCCGCAGCGCGCGTACCGGGTCGTGCACCTCACGGGCACCAACGGCAAGACGTCGACGGCCCGCATGGTCGAGCGTCTGGTGCGCGAGCACGGGCTGCGGACGGGCCGGTTCACCAGCCCGCACCTGAGCCGGGTCACCGAGCGCATCGCGATCGACGGCGAGCCGATCTCCGACGAGCGGTTCGTCGAGGTGTGGCAGGACGTCGCGCCGTACGTGCACATGGTGGACGTGCGGGAGCAGGCGGAGGGGCGGCCGCGGCTGTCGTTCTTCGAGGTGTTCACCGTCATGGCGTTCGCCGCGTTCGCGGACGCCCCCGTGGACGTCGCCGTCGTCGAGGTCGGGATGGGCGGCCGCTGGGACGCCACGAACGTCGCCGACGGCGAGGTCGCGGTCATCACCCCGGTGGCGCACGACCACGAGCGCTGGCTCGGCCACACCCTCGTGGAGATCGCGGGGGAGAAGGCCGGGATCGTCAAGGACGGCGCCACGCTGGTGCTGTCGCGCCAGGAGGAGGACGCGGAGGGCGTGATCCTCCACGCGGCCGCCGAGCGCGGGGCGCGCGTGGTGCGCGAGGGCGTCGACATCGACGTGGTCGAGCGCCAGGTCGCCGTCGGCGGCCAGCTGCTCACGCTGCGCGGCACGGGCGGCGTCTACACGGACGTGTTCCTGCCGCTGCACGGCGAGCACCAGGCGCACAACGCGCTCGCGGCGCTCGCCGCGACGGAGGCGCTGATGGCGGGCGGCGGCGCGCTGGACGCGGCCGTGGTGGAGGTCGCGTTCGCGGACATGGACTCCCCGGGCCGGCTGGAGCTGGTGCGGTCGAGCCCGACCGTGCTGGTGGACGGCGCGCACAACCCGGCGGGTGCCGAGGCGCTGGTCGCGGCGGTCGAGGAGGCGTTCGCGTTCCAGAGCGTCGTGGGCGTCGTCGGGGTGATGGCGGACAAGGACCCCGAGAACATCCTCGCGGTGCTGGAGCCGGCGCTCGACCACGTGGTGGTGACCCGGGCCTCGACGCCGCGCGCGATGGAGGTCGACGACCTCGCCGAGATCGCCCGGGACGTCTTCGGCGAGGACCGCGTGCACGTGCGGGAGCGGCTGGACGACGCCGTGACGCTCGCCGCCGACCTCGCGGAGCGGGACGTCGAGCGCGGCGCCGCGGTACTGGTGACCGGCTCGATCATGCTGGTCGCGGAGGCGCGGACGCTCTTCGGCCGGGCCTGACGGGGGCCGGCGCCGGGGTGCACGAACGTGCACCCCGGCCGCACGCCTGCCCCTTGACGCCCGCCACCTGCGCGGCGAGTGTGAGTGCTGTCGCGACGACGGCGCCGCGACCGGCCGCGCGGAAGGGAACCACCGACGTGAAGAAGCTCATCAACGACCCGCAGAACGTCGTCGCCGAGTCCGTCGAGGGATTCGGGCTGGCGCACGCGGACGTCGTGCAGGTGCACACGGACCCGCTCTTTGTCTCCCGCGCGGGAGGCGTGGTCAGCGGCAAGGTCGGCCTCGTCTCGGGCGGCGGCAGCGGGCACGAGCCGCTGCACGCGGGCTTCGTCGGCGACGGCATGCTCGACGCCGCGGTGCCGGGCGCCATGTTCACCTCGCCCACGCCCGACCAGATCGCCCCCGCGTTCGCCGCGGCCGACGGCGGTGCGGGCGTGCTGGCGATCGTCAAGAACTACACCGGCGACGTCCTCAACTTCGAGACCGCGGCCGAGCTCGCCGACGCGGACGACGTCACGGTCCGCACCGTCGTGGTGAACGACGACGTGGCCGTCGAGGACTCGCTGTACACCGCGGGCCGCCGCGGCGTCGCGGGCACCGTCGCCGTCGAGAAGATCGCCGGGGCGGCCGCTGCGCGCGGCGACGACCTGGACGCGGTGGTCGCGGTGGCCGAGAAGGTCGTCGCCAACGTCCGGTCGATGGGCGTCGCGCTCACCGCGTGCACCGTCCCCCACGCCGGCAAGCCGTCCTTCGACCTGCCCGAGGACGAGATCGAGATCGGCATCGGCATCCACGGCGAGCCGGGCCGGCGCCGCATCCCGCTGGCCGGCGCGGACGAGATCACCGAGATGCTGCTGACGCCCGTCGCCGACGACTTGGGCCTGGCCTCCGGCGAGCGCGTGCTGCTGTTCGTCAACGGGATGGGTGGCACGCCGCTGTCCGAGCTCTACGTCGTCTATCGTCAGGCACGCAGGCTGCTCGAGGGCCGCGGGGTCGAGGTGACCCGGTCGCTCGTGGGCAACTATGTGACATCACTGGAGATGCAGGGCGCCTCGGTCACTGTGCTCCGGCTGGACGACGAGCTCACCGCGCTGTGGGACGCGCCGGTGCGCACGGCCGCGCTGCACTGGTAGCCGCGAGACGGCTGCTGGGGGCATCGGGCCCGCCGTCCTCCGGGACGCGTGGCCGCCGGCACGACGGCGGAGGTGGGAGCGGAGCATGACGGGATCCCTGGGTGCGACGTGGGCGGAGGCCTGGGTGCGCCGGACGGCGCAGGTGGTCGCCGAGAACCGGGAGGAGCTCATCGAGCTCGACCGGCAGATCGGTGACGGCGACCACGGCGAGAACCTCAGCCGGGGATTCACCGCCGTGCTGGCCAAGCTCGACGCCCTGGAGGCGCCACCGGGTGACGTGGGCGCGGTGCTCAAGCTCGTCGCGACCACGCTGATGTCGACCGTGGGCGGGGCGGCGGGCCCGCTCTACGGCACGGCGTACCTGCGGGCGGCGAAGGTCACCGGGCTCCCGGAGCTCGACGCGCACGCCGTCGTGGCGATGCTGGAGGCGGGGCTCGAGGGCATCGTGGTCCGCGGGAAGGCCACCACCGGGGAGAAGACGATGGTCGACGCCTGGACCCCCGCGGTCGAGGCCGCCGTGCAGGCCGCGGACGCGGGGGCGTCGCCCGCGGCGGTCCTCGCGGCGGCGGCCGAGGCCGCGCGGGCGGGGGCGGTCGCGACCATCCCGCTCGTCGCGACGAAGGGCCGGGCGTCGTACCTCGGCGAGCGCTCCGCCGGGCACCAGGACCCGGGGGCGACGTCGAGCGCGCTGATCCTCGAGGCGGCCGCGGACACGGCGGCGGCGGCATGAGCGCGCCCGTCGCCCTGGTGCTGGTCTCGCACTCCGAGCGGCTCGCCGCCGGCCTGCGGGAGCTCGCCGGGCAGATGGCGCCGGACGTGCTCATCGTGGCCGCCGGCGGCGACGGCGCCGGCGGGCTCGGCACCAGCTTCGACCTGGTGCAGGACGCGCTGACCGAGGCGACCGCCGACGGCCGTTCCGCCGTGGTGCTGACGGACCTCGGCTCGGCGGTGCTCACCACCGAGTCCGTGCTCGAGTTCCTGGACGAGGACGTCGCCGCGCGGGTGCACCTCGCGGACGCCCCGATGGTGGAGGCGGCGGTCGCGGCCGCGGTCACCGCGGCCGGCGGCGCACCCGTCGGCGAGGTGCTCGGCGCGGCGGTGGCCGCGGGGGCGGGCTTCCCGCACGCGGCCGGTGCCGGGCAGGTGCCGCCGGACGGCACCGGAGGGCCCGCCGACGCCGGGGGACCGGCGCCCGCGCCGCCCGCCGGGTCCGGCACGCCGGGGGAGGAGAACCCGATCACCGCGCAGGTGGTCGTGCGCAACCCGATGGGCCTGCACGCCCGGCCGGCCGCGGTGCTCGCCCGGATGATGGCCGGCTTCGACGCGACGGTGCGGGTGGACGGGGTGAACGCCGCGAGCGTGCTGGAGCTCATGCAGCTCGGCGCGACGCAGGGCCGCACCCTGGAGGTCTCCGCGACCGGTCCGCAGGCCCGCGTCGCGGTCGACGCGTTCGTCGGCGCGGTCGAGGAGGGCTTCGGCGAGGTGTGAGCCGCTTCACCCGGTCCGCTGCCTGACGCAACCGTGCAGAGCGTGCAAGAATGCATGCCATGCAAGAAGCTGTCGAGCCCGAGGGGCTGCGCGCCCGCAAGAAGCGCGCCCGCCTCGAGGCGCTCGTCGACGCCACGCACCGGCTCGCCGCGGAGCACGGCCTCGACCAGGTGACGGTCGAGGCCGTCTGCGCGGAGGTCGGGGTCTCGGTCCGCACGTTCTTCAACTACTTCGAGTCGAAGGACGACGCCGTGCTCGGCCTCGCCCACTGGCGGATCGACCCGGCCGCCGCCGCGACGTTCGCCGGCGGCGGGCCCACCGGTGACCTGCTGCCCGACGTGCAGGCGCTCGTCGCGCACGTCCTCGACCACCCGCCGCTCGGCAAGGAGCGCATGGAGCGGGCGTTCGAGGTCGCGCGCGGCCACCCCGACCTGCTCGTGCGGGCCTACGCGCACGTGCGCGGCCTGCACGACGAGATCGAGCAGCTCGTCCGCCGCCGCCTCGGCGACGGGGCGGACGAGGCCGTCGTCCTGCTGGTCGGCGCGCTGCTCATGGTGCTCTCGCACGCGACCTTCGTCCGGTGGGACGCCGCCGGCCGCCGGGGCGACGTGCACGACCACCTGCCGTCCGTCGTCGCGGACCTCGCCGCGATCGCCGCGACCGCCGGCCCGGCGGCCGCACCCCCGGGCTGACGCGTCCCGGGCGACCCCGCCCCGGCCGTCCCCGCCCGTCACCCGCGCTCCGCCCCGCCCACCCCAGCACCAACCCGCCGACGACGGCGCCGCACCGGCCGCAGCCGGTCGGCGGCGCGCCACGGCGCGCCCACGAGAGGACCCCCATGGCGACCACCGCCCCCGCCCGCGACGAACCGCTGGTCGAGCTGACCCAGCGCCGGATCTGGCTGATCTTCGGCGCCCTGCTGGCCAGCATGCTGCTGTCCTCGCTCGACCAGTCCATCGTCGGCACGGCGATGCCCACCATCGTCGGCGAGCTGAACGGCGTCGAGCACCAGGGCTGGGTCGTGACGATCTACATCCTGGCGATCGCGATCGTCATGCCGCTGTACGGCAAGTTCGGCGACCTGTGGGGCCGGCGCTGGCCGTTCCTCGTCGCGATCGGCCTGTTCACGCTCGCCTCGGCGGGCGCCGGCTTCGCCCAGTCGTTCGGGGAGCTCGTCGCGTGGCGCGGCGTCCAGGGGCTCGGCGGCGGCGGCCTGATCATCCTGTCGCAGGCGATCATCGCGGACATCGTCCCGGCCAAGGAGCGCGGCAGGTACATGGGGCCGATGGGCGCGATGTTCGGCGTCGCCGCGGTGGCCGGGCCCCTGCTCGGCGGGCTGTTCACGGACCACGCCGACTGGCGGTGGTGCTTCTGGATCAACATCCCGGTCGGCATCGCGGCGTTCGTCACGGCCTGGTTCACGCTGACGCTGCCCTCCCACCGCTCCGGGCGGCGCCTGGACGTCGCCGGCATCGTGCTGCTGACGCTCGCCACGTCCGGGATCGTCCTGCTCACGTCGTGGACGTCGCTGACCGGTGAGGGCGGCTACGACTGGTCCGACGCCCGGCTCGTCGGCCTGCTCGTCGGCACGCTCGTCGCGATCGCCCTGTTCGTCGGCGTCGAGCTGCGGGCGCAGGAGCCGCTCCTGCCGCTGCGGCTGTTCCGCAACCGGACCTTCGCGCTCGCCACCGGCATCGGCCTGGTCATCGGCATGGGCATGTTCGCGTCGCTGGCGTTCCTGCCGACGTTCCTGCAGATGTCCACCGGCTCGGGCGTCACGGAGTCCGGCCTGCTCATGCTCCCGATGACGGTCGGCGTCATGCTCACCGCCATCGGCTCGGGCGTGGCGATCACCCGCACCGGGCGCTACCGGGCGTTCCCGATCGCCGGCATGGCGGTGACCACGGTCGGCCTGGCGTGGCTCACCACGATCACCGGCGACATGTCGATGGTGCTGTTCGGCGTGATGATCTTCGTCCTGGGCGCCGGGCTCGGCCTCGTGATGCAGACGATCGTCCTGGCCGTGCAGAACTCCGTCGACCCGCACGAGATCGGCACCGCCACCAGTGCCAACAACTTCTTCCGGGAGATCGGCGCGGCCGTCGGCACGGCGCTGTTCAGCACGATCTTCACGACGCGGCTCTCGACCCGCCTCGAGGACGTGTTCGCGGGCGTGCCGGCGGGCGGCGCCGACGCGGCGGGCGGAGCCGACTCGCTGACCCCCGCGCTCGTCGCGCAGCTCCCCGACGCGCTCCGCGACGGCGTCGTCACCGCGTACACCGAGGCGCTCGCGCCGGCGTTCTGGTACCTCGTGCCGCTGCTCGCCCTCGGCTTCGTGCTGACGCTGTTCCTGCGCGAGGTGCGGCTGTCCGACGTGGCCGGGATGGTCGCGCGCGGCGAGGCCACCGCGGCGCCCGCGCGGCGCGCGACGGAGCCGGAGGCGGAGCGCGCGGCGGCGTCGGCGGGCGGCCCGTCGGGCTCCGCGGGAGCCGGCGGCCCCGGGTCCTCCGACGGCCCCCGGTAGCCTGCCGAGGTGACCTCCCCGCACGCCGCGCGGCCCGCGCGCCCGAAGCGTCCCGCCAAGCCCCAGTTCGCCTCGACCATCCTGGTCCTGGAGGGCGTGCTGGTGCTGTTCGCGGCGCTCACGGCGCACGGCCTCGCGGCGGCGGGCGTCCTGGGCACCCCGCCGGGGGTGCTGTGGCCGGTCGCCGGGCTGGTGTTCGTGGTCCTCGTCGTGCTGTCGCGCCTCGTGACCGTCCCGGGCGGGTACGTCGCCGGGTCGGTGGCGCAGGTGCTGGTGCTCGCGTGCGGGTTCGTGGTGCCGCTGATGTTCGCCCTCGGCGTGCTGTTCGCGGTGCTCTGGGCGGTGTCGCTGCGGCTCGGCGCGCGCATCGACCGGGAGCGCGCGGCGTACGACGCGGCCCACCCCGAGCAGACCGGCGCCGCCGGTTAGGGTGACGCCCATGAGCGACATCCAGCGCACCCTCGTCCTGGTCAAGCCCGACGGCGTGAGCCGGGGGCTGACGGGCGAGGTGCTCCGCCGCATCGAGGCCAAGGGCTACACCCTCGTGGCCGTCGAGCTCCGCACCGCCGACGACGACCTGCTGCACGCCCACTACGCCGAGCACGAGGGCAAGCCGTTCTTCGGCCCGCTCGTGGAGTTCATGAAGTCCGGTCCGGTCCTGGCGGTCGTCGCCGAGGGCCACCGCGTCATCGAGGGGTTCCGCTCCCTGGCCGGCGCCACCGACCCGACGGCCGCCGCCCCGGGCACGATCCGCGGCGACCTCGGCCGCGAGTGGGGCCTGAAGGTGACGCAGAACCTCGTGCACGGCTCGGACTCCCCGGAGTCGGCCGCCCGCGAGATCGGGCTGTGGTTCCCCGCCCTGGCCCGCTGAGCCCGCGGACCGGCCCGGTGCCTCCGGGTCCCGGGCCGGTGCCGCCACTAGGCTGCCGCCCGTGCACCTGAAGACGCTCACCCTGCGGGGGTTCAAGTCGTTCGCCTCGGCGACGACGCTGCACCTCGAGCCCGGGGTGACCTGCGTCGTGGGCCCGAACGGGTCCGGCAAGTCGAACGTCGTCGACGCGCTCGCGTGGGTGATGGGGGAGCAGGGCGCCAAGTCGCTGCGCGGCGGCAAGATGGAGGACGTCATCTTCGCCGGCACCTCCGGCCGCCCGCCCCTGGGTCGCGCCGAGGTGTCGCTGACCATCGACAACACCGACGGCGCGCTGCCGATCGAGTACACCGAGGTGACGATCTCGCGGACGCTGTTCCGCAACGGCGGCTCCGAGTACGCGATCAACGGGCGGCCGTGCCGGCTGCTCGACATCCAGGACCTGCTGTCCGACTCGGGCCTGGGCCGGGAGATGCACGTCATCGTCGGGCAGGGCCAGCTCGACGCGGTGCTGCGCGCGACGCCGGAGGAGCGGCGCGGCTTCATCGAGGAGGCCGCGGGCGTCCTCAAGCACCGCAAGCGCAAGGAGAAGGCGCTGCGCAAGCTCGACGCGATGCAGGCCAACCTCACGCGCCTCACCGACCTGACCGGGGAGCTGCGGCGCCAGCTCGGGCCGCTCGGCCGGCAGGCGGAGGTCGCGCGCAAGGCGCAGACGGTCCAGGCGGACCTGCGCGACGCCCGGGCGCGGCTGCTCGCCGACGACCTGGCGCAGCTCACCGCGACCCTCGAGCAGGAGATCGCCGACGACACGGCGCTGCGGGCCCGGCGGGCCGAGGCGGAGGCCGCGCTGGACGCCGCGCGCGCCCGGCTGGCGGCCCTCGAGCGCGAGGCCGCCGAGGCCGCCCCCGCCCTGGGTGAGGCGTCGGACCTCTGGTACCGGCTGTCCGCGCTGCAGGAGCGGCTGCGCGGCACGGGGTCCCTCGC
The DNA here is from genome assembly GCF_039548315.1 of Cellulomonas olei. Classification (NCBI taxonomy): domain Bacteria; kingdom Bacillati; phylum Actinomycetota; class Actinomycetes; order Micrococcales; family Cellulomonadaceae; genus Cellulomonas; species Cellulomonas olei. The sequence continues at coordinate 14,064 of NZ_JBCLVN010000066.1, read as the reverse complement.
CGCGGACCGGGCGCGGCTGCTCGGCAGCGCGACGCCGGAGCCGGCCCGCGGGCAGGACCCGGAGGACCTCGAGCGCCAGGCCGAGCGGGTGCGCGCCGCCGAGGCGGAGCTCACCGCGGAGGTCGACGCGGCGCGCGCGGCGCTGGAGGCCGCGCAGGCCGCCCGGCAGCAGGCGGAGGAGGACGCCGCCACCGCCGAGAGGGCCCTGGCCACCGTGCTGCGGGGCGCCGCCGACCGCCGCGAGGGGCTTGCCCGGCTCGCCGGCCAGGTGGGCGCCCGGCGCAGCCGCCTGGAGGCCACCGAGGCGGAGATCGGGCGGCTGCGCGCGACGCTCGCGGAGGCGGAGCGGCGCGGGCACGAGGCGACCGTCGAGTTCGCCGCCCTGGAGACGCAGGTCGCCGGCGTCGAGGAGGGCGAGGAGGGCCTGGACGCCGCCCACGAGGCCGCGGCGGACGCCGTCGAGACGACCGCCGCGCGGGTCGCCGAGCTGGAGCAGGCGCTGGACGAGGCCGAGCGCGAGCGCGCGGCGCTGGAGTCGCGCATCGAGACGCTCGAGCTGTCCCTGACCCGCAAGGACGGGGCCGGGGCGCTGCTCGCCTCGGACGGCCTGCCGGGCGTCGTCGGGTCGCTCGCCGCGCTCATCGCGGTCGCCGCGGGCGACGAGGACGCGATCGTCGCGGCGCTCGGCGCGTCGGCGGACGCCGTCGCGGTCGAGTCCGTGGAGGCCGCCGTCGACGCCATCCGGTACCTGCGCGAGCAGGACGCCGGGCGTGCGGGGCTCGTCGTGGCGGCGGGCGACGCCGGGACCGCCGCCGCGGGGCAGGGCGCGGCGCCGTCCGGTGCCGCGTGGGCGCTCGACCTCGTCCAGGCGCCGCCCGCCGTGCTGCCCGCGGTGCGCCGGCTGCTCAGCGACGTCGTGGTGGTCGACGACCTCGTCGCCGCACGGGGGGTGCTGCGCGACCGGCCCGACCTGGTGGTCGCGACGCGCGGCGGCGACGTGCTGGCCGCGCACCGGGCGTCCGGCGGCTCCGCGACCGCGCCGAGCGCGTTGCACCTCCAGGCCGCGCTGGACGCGGCGCGCCAGGGCGTCCAGGACGCCGCCGCCCGCGCCGAGCAGGCCCGGTTCGCGCTGGTCGGGGCGCGCGAGGCCCAGGAGTCGGCGCGCGCGGCCTACCAGGACACGCTGGAGCGGCTGAACGAGTCCGACGCGGCGCTCGCGGCGGTCGCCGAGCAGCTCGGGCACCTCGGTGCGACCGCCCGGGCGGCCCGCGCCGAGGCGGAGCGGGTCCAGGCGTCGCTCGCCGCGGCCGAGCAGGCGCTCGCCGAGGGCGCCGCGGAGCTGGCCGGGCTCACCGAGCGGCTCGCGGCCGCCGAGGCCGAGCCCGCCGACACCGACGCGGCGATCGAGGAGCGCACGGTGCAGCGGGACGCCGCGGCCGAGGCCGCCTCGGCCGCCCGGGGCCGGGAGACGGAGGCCCGGCTGACCCTGCGGACGTCGGAGGAGCGCGCCCGTGCGCTCGCGGGCCGCGCGGAGTCGCTGGACCGGGCCGCCCGCACGGAGCGCGCCGCCCGCGAGCGCGCCGCCGAGCGCGAGCGGACGCGCGCCCGCCACGCCGCGGTCGCCACGGCGGTGGCCCAGGGCGCCGGCCAGGCGCTGCGTGCCGTCGAGCACGCCCTGGCCCGTGCGGCCGACGAGCGCGCCGCCGCGGAGGCCGCCCGCGCCGAGCGGGACACGGCCCTGGTCGCCGTGCGGACGCAGGTCGACGAGCGCCAGCGCGAGGTCGCCCAGCTCACGGACGCCGCCCACCGCGACGAGGTCGCGCGCGCCGAGCAGCGGCTGCGCATCGAGCAGCTCCAGGCCCGGGCCGTCGAGGAGCTCGGCACCGACCCGGCCGTGCTCGTCGAGGAGTTCGGCCCGCACCGGGCCGTCCCCGTGCCGGCCCCGGCCGACGCCGACCCCGACGCGCCCACCGAGGTGCCGTACGTCCGGGCGGAGCAGGAGAAGCGGCTGCGGGCGGCCGAGCGCGCGCTCGCCCAGCTCGGCCGGGTCAACCCGCTGGCGCTGGAGGAGTTCGCGGCGCTCGAGGAGCGGCACAAGTTCCTCGTGGAGCAGCTCGCCGACCTCAGGAAGTCGCGCGCGGACCTGCTGGAGATCGTCCAGGAGATCGACGAGCGCGTGGAGCAGGTGTTCGCCGAGGCGTACCGGGACACCGCCGCGCAGTTCGACCGGGTCTTCCCGCGGCTGTTCCCCGGCGGCGAGGGCCGCCTGGTCCTGACCGACCCCGGCGACATGCTCACCACCGGAATCGAGGTGGAGGCGCGCCCGGCGGGCAAGAAGGTCAAGCGGCTGTCGCTGCTGTCCGGCGGCGAGCGGTCCCTGACGGCCGTCGCGCTGCTGGTGTCGATCTTCAAGGCCCGCCCCAGCCCGTTCTACGTCATGGACGAGGTGGAGGCCGCGCTGGACGACGCGAACCTCGGCCGGCTCCTGGAGATCTTCCGCGAGCTGCAGGAGGACTCCCAGCTCATCGTCGTCACGCACCAGAAGCGCACCATGGAGATCGCCGACGCGCTCTACGGCGTGACGATGCGCGGCGACGGGGTGACCACCGTCATCAGCCAGCGGCTGCGGGACGAGGCCGCCGCACCCGCGTGAGGCGCAGGCCGGCGTGAAGATCTCGTGCCGGTTCGCCCCGGATCCGGCGGGTGCCCGGGCAGTTCCCAGGAAGCCGTCGGACAATTGATCCCATGAGCGCGTACGCATGGGGGATCGGGCTGGCGCTGCTGGCCGCGGTGGGCGTGATCGTGGCGGCGAACGCCGCCGAGGGGGGCCGCGAGGGGCTGCGCACGTTCTGGCAGGACCTGCGCGGCGGCCTGCGACGGGACAAGGACGCCGAGCCGGTCGACCGGGACGACGCCGAGCCGGTGGACGTGCCGTTCGAGCAGATGTTCGCCGAGGCGTCCCAGCCCGACGACGGCTACCTCCAGCTGGACGAGCTGGCGGACATGCTGGAGCGCACGGGCGAGCGGGCCGGCCGGCTGCTGCCCGGCCGCTCGGGCTCCCGCGAGCACGGCCACGACCCGGACCGCCCGGCGGACCGCCCCGCGGTGCCCCGCCCGCACGACCGGCACCCGCGGCTGCCTCGCCCGGTGCACGTCCCCGCCGCCGCGCGGCGCTCGGGGCACACGCCCGCCCGCGTCGCCGCCGACGAGCGCCCGCCGGCCGTCCCGCCGCGGCCGCGCGACGGCGACGACGGCTGACACGGGCTGACACACTGTCCCGGTGGACTCGAACGACCTCCTGACCCTGCTCCTCGTCGGCGTGCCGGCGCTCGCCGTCCTCGGCGGCGGCGCCGCCGTGCTGACCCGCCGCCGACGGCCCGGGGGGACGCAGGACGCCGCCGGCCCGACGGCCGTCGAGGACCGTCCCGCCGCCCCGGCCGGCACGGCGGAACCCGGGGCGGAGGCGCCCGCCCCCACGGCGCCCGCCCCCGAGGACGCCGCGGCGCCGCCCGCGATCGAGGTGCCGGCCCCGGCCGCCGGCCGGCTCGCCAGGCTGCGCGACCGCCTCGCCCGCTCCGGCTCGCCGCTCGGCGCACGCATGCTCCAGGTGCTGTCCCGCGACCACCTCGGCGAGGACGACTGGGACGAGCTCGAGGAGACCCTGCTCCTGGCGGACGTCGGTGCCGGCCCGTCGGCGGACCTCGTGGACGCCCTGCGCACGCAGGCGCGCGTGCAGGGCCTCAAGGACCCGGCCCAGGTGCGCGCGCTGCTGCGCGCGGAGCTGCTCGCCCTCGTCGACCCGGGCCTCGACCGCTCGCTGGCGACCTCCCCGCGGACCGGCGAGGACGGCACGACGCTGCCCGCCGTGGTCCTCGTGGTCGGCGTGAACGGCACGGGCAAGACGACGACGGTCGGCAAGCTCGCCCGCGTGCTCGTCGCCGAGGGCCGTTCGGTCCTGCTGGGCGCGGCCGACACGTTCCGCGCCGCCGCCGCCGACCAGCTCGAGACGTGGGGCTCCCGCGTGGGCGTCCGGACCGTGCGCGCCGACCGCGACGGCGCCGACCCGGCGTCGGTCGCGTTCGAGGCCGTCCGCGACGGGGTGCGCGACGGCGCCGACGTGGTGCTGGTCGACACGGCCGGCCGCCTGCAGAACAAGGCCGGCCTCATGGACGAGCTCGGCAAGATCACCCGGGTCGTGACGCGCACCGCGCCGCTGTCCGAGGTGCTGCTGGTGCTCGACGCGACGACCGGCCAGAACGGCATGAACCAGGCCCGCGTCTTCGCGGAGGTCGCCGGGGTCACGGGCATCGTCCTGACCAAGCTCGACGGCACCGCCAAGGGCGGCATCGTCGTCGCGGTGCAGCGCGAGCTCGGCGTGCCGGTCAAGCTCGTCGGCCTCGGCGAGGGCCCGGACGACCTGGCGCCGTTCGACGCGGAGGAGTTCGTGGACGGCATCCTCGGCTGAGCCGCCCGTCGCCCGGGGAGCGACCGCCGACTGAGACGAACAGCCCGGCGTAACACAATGTTGACGCCGCCCGGGGCCTCGTCACACGCCCGTAACGCGGGCGGCGTCGCGTCGAAACTCCTGTTCAGGACGCTGGACCCCGATCCGGCCGCTCGGCTGGCGAGGGGAGAGGCGTTCCACATGGATCTGGACACCGGAGCGACAGCCTGGATGCTGATGTCAGCGTCCCTGGTGCTGCTCATGACGCCGGGACTGGCGTTCTTCTACGGGGGCATGGTGCGCGGCAAGTCCGTGCTCAACATGATGATGATGTCGTTCATCAGCATCGCCGTGGTGGTCGTCGTGTACGTCTTCTGGGGCTGGTCGATGTCCTACGGCTCGGACGTCGGCGGCCTGTTCGGCAACCCGTTCGACCAGTTCGGGCTGGCGGGCACGATCTGGGACGACAGCGGCGAGTTCCTGCTCGACGCCTACGGCGTGCCGGTGGTCGTCGGCGTCGCGTTCCAGGTGACGTTCGCGATCATCACGGTCGCGCTCATCAGCGGCGCGATCGCCGACCGCGTGAAGTTCGGCACCTGGGTCGCGTTCACCGCGCTCTGGGCGACCGTCAGCTACTTCCCGCTCGCCCACATGGTGTGGGGCGGCGGCCAGCTCTCCGGCGCGGAGAACAGCGTCGCGGCGCTGCTGTTCGGCACCACGGACGGCGCGGCCACGGTCGCCCCGATCGACTTCGCCGGTGGCACCGTCGTGCACATCAACGCCGGTATCGCGGGCCTCGTGCTCGCGCTGATCATCGGCAAGCGCAAGGGCTTCGGCAAGGAGCCGATGCGCCCGCACAACCTGCCGTTCGTCATGCTCGGCGCTGCGCTGCTGTGGTTCGGCTGGTTCGGCTTCAACGCCGGCTCCGCGTTCACCGCCGACGGCAACGCGGGTCTCGCCTGGGTCAACACGACCGCCGCCACCGCGGCCGCCGTCATCGGCTGGCTGGTCACGGAGAAGTTCCGCGACGGGCACGCCACCTCCCTGGGTGCCGCGTCCGGTGTCGTCGCCGGCCTGGTCGCGATCACCCCGGCCGCGGGCACGCTGCGCCCGGTGACGTCGATCATCCTCGGCGTCGTCGCGGGTGTGCTGTGCGCCCTCGCGGTCGGCCTCAAGTACCGCTTCGGCTACGACGACTCGCTCGACGTCGTCGGCGTCCACCTGGTCGGCGGCCTCGTCGGCACCATCGGCATCGGCTTCCTGGCGGCCGACACCGGCCTGTTCTTCGGCGGCGGCGCCAAGCAGCTGGTCGTGCAGACGGTCATCGCGCTGCTCGCCCTGGTGTTCTCGGGTCTGGTGACCCTGGTCATCGGGCTCATCCTGAAGGCCACCATGGGCTGGCGGGTCAGCGAGGAGGCCGAGGTGGGCGGCATCGACCTGGCCGTGCACGGTGAGACCGCATACGAGACGCTGGGCGGAGCCCGCGTCGTGACGGAGGTGAAGGCATGACCAAGCTCGTGTCCGCGGTCATCCAGCCGCATCGGCTCGACGACGTGAAGTCGGCCCTGGAGGCGGCCGGTGTCCGCGGCCTGACGGTGAGCGAGGCGTCCGGGTACGGCCGCCAGCGCGGCCACACGGAGGTCTACCGGGGCGCGGAGTACACCGTCGACCTGGTGCCGAAGGTCAAGATCGACGTGCTGGTCGCCGACGAGGACGCCCCGGGCGTCACCGAGGTGATCGTCAAGGCCGCGCAGACCGGCAAGATCGGCGACGGCAAGGTCTGGGTGGTCCCCGTCGAGGACGTCGCCCGCGTCCGCACCGGCGAGCACGGGGTCGACGCCCTGTGACGACCGGCACCACGACGGCCGGCCGGACCGGCTGACGGATGGCCGACCCGACCGAGGTCCCGCACTCCCCGGAGCTCCCGGGGGTGCGGGACCTCCGCTCTGAGCGGCTCGTGCTCGCCGAGCGGCTGTCCGGCCCGGACGCCGACGGCGGGGCGCGGCGCCGCGCCGTGTCCGACCTGGTGCTGCGGCGCCTGGCGGAGCTGTGGGACACCGCGACCGAGGGTCGCGAGACGCCCGGCATCGGCCTCGGCGCCGTGGGGTCCGTCGGCCGCGGCGACGCGAGCCCGGCGAGCGACCTCGACCTGCTGCTCGTGCACGACGGCCGGGGCCACTCCGCGGAGGAGCTCGCCGGCCTCGCCGACCGGCTCTGGTACCCCGTGTGGGACGCGGGCCTCGACCTGGACCACTCCGTGCGGTCCCTCGCGCAGTGCCGGCAGGTGGCCTCCCGCGACCTCCCGGCGGCGGTCGGCCTGCTGGACCTGCGCCCCGTGGCCGGCGACCCGGGCATCGTGCACCGGGCGCAGTCCGCGCTGCTGGCCGACTGGCGGTCCGCGGCCCGCCGCCGGCTGCCCGAGCTGCTGGCCTCGACGCGGCAGCGCGCCGAGCGGCACGGCGAGCTCGCCTACCTCATCGAGCCCGACCTCAAGGAGGCCCGCGGGGGCATCCGGGACGCGGTGGTGCTCTCCGCGCTCGCCGCGACGTGGCTCACCGACCGGCCGCACGGCGCCGTCGACCGCGCGCACGCGCACCTGCTCGACGTCCGCGACGCGGTGCAGACCGTCACGCGCCGGCACACGAACCGGCTGCTGCTCGCCGACCAGGACGAGGTCGCCGAGCTGCTGGGCGTGGGGGACCGGGACGACCTGCTCGCGAGCCTCGCCGAGGCCGGCCGGGTCATCTCGTACGCCCTGGACACGACCGCCCGCAACGCCCGGCAGGCGCTCGCCCGGCCCGCGCGCCGACCGGTGCTCGTGCGGGGACGTCGCACGCCGCCGCGCCTGCGCGCCGTGGCCGAGGGCCTGGTGGAGCACGACGGCGAGCTGGTGCTGGCCGCCGACGCCCGGCCCGCCGACGACCCGCTGCTGTCGCTGCGCGCGGCCGCGACCGCCGCCCGGACGGGGCTGACGCTGTCGCCGATCACCGTCGCGAGCCTGGAGCGGACGCCGCCGCTGCCGACCCCGTGGCCGAAGGCCGCGCGCACCCTGCTCGTGCAGCTCCTCGCCACAGGGCCCGCGCAGGTGCCCGTGTGGGAGGCGCTGGACCTGGCCGGGGTCGTGACCACGTGGATCCCGGAGTGGGCGGGCGTCCGCAACCGCCCGCAGCGCTCGCCGATCCACCGCCACACCGTCGACCGTCACCTCGTGGAGGCCGCCGCCCGCGCGGCCGGCCTGCGCCGCACCGTCGACCGCCCGGACGTGCTGCTGGTCGCCGCGCTGCTGCACGACATCGGCAAGCGCGCCGGCGCCGCGGACCACTCCGTCGAGGGCGCGCGGCTGGTCGGGCCGGTCGTGCAGCGCATGGGCTTCCCGGCGGCGGACGTGGCCGACGTCGAGCTGCTGGTGCGGCACCACCTCACGCTCGCCGACCTGGCGACCGGCGCGGACCCCGACGACCCGGCCACCGTCGAGGCGCTCCTGGCCGCCGTGGACCACCGGCCGGACCTGCTGGCGCTGCTGCGCGCGCTGACGGAGGCGGACGCGTCCTCGGCCGGCCCCACGGCCTGGACCGCGTGGCGGGCGCAGCTCGTGGACGACCTCGTGGCGCGGGCGACCACCCGGCTGGCGGGTACGCTGGGACGTCCCTGACCGCCGAGAGAGCGTGAGGATCGCGCGGTGTTCGCCACCCTGTCCGACCGACTGACGTCGACCTTCAAGAACCTGCGCTCCAAGGGGCGGCTGTCCGAGGCGGACATCGACGCCACCGTGCGCGAGATCCGCCGGGCGCTGCTCGACGCGGACGTCGCCGTCCCCGTCGTCCGGCAGTTCACCGGCGCCGTGCGCGAGCGGGCGCTGTCGGCCGAGGTGTCGGGCGCGCTGAACCCCGCCCAGCAGGTCGTCAAGATCGTCAACGACGAGCTGGTGACGATCCTCGGCGGCGCGAACCGGCCGCTGACGCTCGCCAAGAACCCGCCGACGGTCATCCTGCTCGCCGGCCTCCAGGGCGCGGGCAAGACGACGCTCGCCGGCAAGCTCGCCCTGCACCTCAAGGGCCAGGGCCACACCCCGATGCTGGTCGCCGCCGACCTGCAGCGCCCGAACGCGGTCACCCAGCTGCAGGTGGTGGGGGAGCGCGCCGGCGTGCCGGTCTTCGCGCCGCACCCCGGCAACCAGGGCTCCGAGCAGGACGTCGTCGTGGGCGCCGACCCGGTGGCCGTGGCGCGCGAGGGCCTGGCGACCGCGAAGGCCCGCCAGCACGACGTGCTGATCGTCGACACCGCGGGCCGCCTCGGCGTGGACGCGGAGCTCATGCGGCAGGCCGCCGACATCCGCGACGCCGTCGACCCGGACGAGATCCTGTTCGTCATCGACGCGATGATCGGCCAGGACGCCGTCGCGACGGCCACCGCGTTCGCCGACGGGGTCGGGTTCACCGGCGTCGTGCTGTCGAAGCTCGACGGCGACGCCCGCGGTGGCGCCGCCCTGTCGGTCGCGTCCGTCACCGGCCGGCCGATCCTGTTCGCGTCGACGGGCGAGAAGCTCACCGACTTCGAGGTGTTCCACCCCGACCGCATGGCGTCGCGCATCCTCGACATGGGCGACGTGCTCACCCTCATCGAGCAGGCCGAGCGCGCGTTCGACGCCGAGCAGGCCGAGCAGATGGCCGGCAAGCTCGCCTCCGGCGAGGGCTTCACGCTCGCGGACTTCCTGCAGCAGATGCAGCAGCTCAAGAACATGGGCTCGATGAAGAAGATGCTCGGCATGCTCCCCGGGATGGGGCAGATGCGCGAGGCCATCGAGAGCTTCGACGAGCGCGAGGTCGACCGGGTCGAGGCGATGATCCGCTCGATGACCCCGGCGGAGCGCGACAACCCGAAGATCATCAACGGCTCCCGGCGCGCCCGCATCGCCGCGGGTTCCGGCATGCAGGTGTCGGACGTCAACGGCCTGCTGGAGCGGTTCGCCGCGGCGCAGAAGATGATGCAGCAGATGGCCCGCGGCGGCGGCATGCCGGTGCCCGGCATGGGCAACCTGCCCGGGACGGGCCGCAAGGGCCGCGGCCGCACGGCGCCGTCGAAGAAGGTCAAGGGCAGGTCCGGCAACCCGGCGAAGCGCGCGGCGCAGGAGCGGGCGGCGGCCGACCGTGCGGCGGGGATCGCGCCCGCGGCGCCGGCGGCGAAGGGCTCGGCGTTCGGCATCGGCGGGCCGGCCCCGCAGCAGCAGGACGCGTTCGACCCGTCGAGCATCGAGGACCTGCAGAAGTTCCTCGGGCGCTGACCGGGGACCTCCGGGGCTCCGCGGGGGAGGCGCCGTGGCCGACGTGCTGCACCTGACCGGGCCGGTCGTCGTCGACGACGACCGGGTCGTGGGCGAGGCGTGGGTCGTCGGCGGGCGGCTGACGTTCGAGCGCCCGCCGGGTGCCGCGGCGACGCGGGTCGACGGCTGGGTCGTGCCCGGGCTGGTCGACGTGCACTGCCACATCGGCCTCGCCGCCGAGGGCGCCGTCGACCGCGCGACCGCGCAGGCGCAGGCCCTCGCCGACCGGGACTCCGGCGTGCTGCTGGTCCGCGACGCCGGGTCGCCCGCCGACACCGCGTGGGTGCACGGCCGGCCGGACCTGCCGCGTCTGCTGCGGGCCGGGCGGCACCTCGCGCTGCCGAGGCGCTACCTGCGCCACTACGGCCGCGAGCTCGCGTCGCCGGACGTGCTGCCCGCCGCCGTGGCCGAGGAGGCCGCGCGCGGCGACGGCTGGGTGAAGCTCGTCGCGGACTGGATCGACCGGGACCTCGGGGCCGACGGGGACCTGCGGCCGCTGTGGCCCGCCGACGTGCTGGCCGAGGCCGTGCGGGTCGCCCACGCGGCGGGCGCTCGGGTCACGGCGCACACGTTCGCGCAGGAGGCGCTCGACGACCTGCTGGACGCGGGCGTCGACTGCCTGGAGCACGCCACCGGGGCGACCGACCGGCACATCGACCGGATCGCCGCCGCCGGCGTCCCGGTCACGGCGACGCTGCTGCAGGTCGCGCAGTTCGGGGCCATCGCCGAGCGCGCCGGCCGGTACCCCGTGTACGCCGCGCGGATGCGGCGCATGCACGCCCGCCGGTACGCCCACGTGCGCGACCTGCACGACGCGGGCGTGCCGGTGCTCGTCGGCACCGACGCGGGCGGCACCATCGCGCACGGCCGCATCGCCGACGAGGCGGCCGAGCTGGTGGCCGCGGGGCTGCCGGCGCACGACGTCGTGGCCGCCGCGTCGTGGCGCACCCGCGCGTGGCTCGGCGTCCCGGGGCTCGCGGAGGGGGAGAGCGCCGACCTCGTGGTGTACGACGCCGACCCCCGCCGGGACGTGCGGGTGCTGCGCGACCCGCGCGCCGTCGTGCTGCGGGGCGTGCGCGTGGCGTGACGCCCGCCGCGGCCCGGTGGGTGCGACGGTGCGGACGGTCGTGGGCGGTTGGGGACCGTGCCCCGCGTCTGGCACAATGACCTGCTGTACTCGGCGCGCCCGGCCCCTCTACCCGCGCGATGCCGTGTCCTCCAGGTCGGACCCGTCCCGCATGCCCCACGTGCAGGACGCGACGACCGCCCCGTAGACACCCAGGAGAGACCACACAGTGGCCACCAAGATCCGCCTGAAGCGCCTCGGCAAGATCCGGGCGCCGTACTACCGCGTCGTCGTCGCGGACTCCCGCACCAAGCGTGACGGCCGCGTCATCGAGGAGATCGGCAAGTACCACCCCACCGAGGAGCCCTCGCTCATCGAGATCTCCTCGGAGCGTGCGCAGTACTGGCTCGGCGTCGGCGCGCAGCCGAGCGAGCAGGTCCTCGCGCTCCTCAAGGTCACCGGTGACTGGCAGAAGTTCAAGGGCCTGCCGGGCGCCGAGGGCACGCTGCGGACCAAGGCCGCCCCGGCCGACGTCCAGGCCAAGGTCGACGCGGTCGCCGCCGACGCCGAGAAGGCCAAGGCCAAGGCGTCCGAGAAGAAGGCCGCCGCCACCGAGGCCCCGGCCGCCGACGAGGCGCCTGCCGAGGACGAGCAGGCCTGATGCTCGCCGACGCGCTGGAGCACCTGGTCCGGGGCATCGTCGACCACCCGGACGACGTGCAGGTGGACGCCCGCACGCTCCGCCGCGGCGACCTGCTCGAGGTCCGGGTCCACCCGGACGACCTCGGGCGGGTCATCGGCCGTGGCGGCCGGACCGCCCGCGCCCTGCGGACCGTCGTCGGCGCGCTGTCGGCCGACGGACCCGTGCGCGTGGACGTCGTGGACGTCGCCCGGCGGTGAGCCGCGCGCCCGTGCCGCCCCGCGCGGCGCGGTGAGACACCGGCACAGGCCCGGTCCCAGCAGGGGCCGGGCCTGTGCCGTGCCCGCACCGCCCCCACCGTCCCGCTCCGCCGCGCCCTACCCTGGTCCGAGACCCGGACGCCCGAGAGGAACCCCATGCTGCTGACGGTCGCCCGCATCGGCCGCGCCCACGGACTGCGCGGCGAGGTCGCCCTCGACCTGCGCACCGACGAGCCGGAGTCGCGCCTCGCCGCCGGGACCGTGCTGCCCACCGACCCGCCGGCGCGCGGTCCGCTGACCATCGCGGGCACCCGGGTCCAGCAGGGCCGCTGGTACGTGACGTTCGCCGAGGCGGGGGACCGGACGGCCGCGGAGGCGCTGCGCGGCGTCGACCTGCTGGTGGACGTGGCCGACGAGGACGACGACGAGGACGCGTGGTACCCGCACGAGCTCGCGGGGCTGCGCGCCGAGCACGTCGACGGCCGGGTGCTGGGGGAGGTCGTCGGGCTGGAGCACCTGCCCGCCCACGACGCGCTGGTGCTCCGGGAGACCGGCGGCGCGCGGACCCTGGTGCCGTTCGTCCGGGCGATCGTGCCCGTCGTGGACGTCCCGGGCGGCCGCGTCGTGCTGGACCCGCCCGGCGGGCTGCTGGCCTCCGACGCGGCGAACCTCGTGGTCAGCGACGAGACCTCGGGCACCGGCGCGGGGGACGACGACTGACGTGCGCATCGACATCGTCTCGATCTTCCCGGACTACCTGAGCCCGCTCGGGCTGTCCCTGGTCGGCAAGGCCCGGGCGGCCGGGCTGGTGGACCTGCGGGTGCACGACCTGCGCGACTGGACCACCGACCGGCACCGCACCGTGGACGACACTCCGTTCGGCGGCGGGGCCGGCATGGTCATGAAGCCCGACGTCTGGGGGGCGGCGCTCGACGGCCTCGTGGACGAGGGCACGCACCTGCTGCTCCCGACGCCGTCCGGGGCGCCCTTCACCCAGCGGCACGCCGAGCGGTGGGCGTCGGACGAGCACCTCGTCGTCGCGTGCGGGCGCTACGAGGGCATCGACGCCCGGGTCGCCGCGCACTACGCGAGCCGGCCCGGCGTCCGCGTCAGCGAGTACTCGCTCGGGGACTACGTGCTCAACGGCGGCGAGGCGGCCGCGCTCGTGCTCGTCGAGGCCGTGGTGCGGCTGCTGCCCGGCGTGGTGGGCAACCCCGCCTCGCTCGTCGAGGAGTCCCACGGCAGCGCCGGGCTGCTGGAGTACCCCGTCTACACGAAGCCCCCGACGTGGCGGGAGCTCGACGTCCCGGAGGTGCTGCTGTCCGGGCACCACGGGCGCGTCGAGCGCTGGCGGCGCGACCAGGCCCTCGAGCGCACCGCCGAGCGGCGGCCGGACCTGCTGGAGCGCGTCGACCCGGCTGCCCTCGACCGGGGCGACCGCGAGGTGCTCACCGGGCTCGGCTGGCAGGTCGGCGACGAGGGCGTGACGCGGGGCTGAGCCGGGTCGGCACGTGCCGGGCGCGCGGCCACCGGCCGGTTTCTCCCGTCCCAGGCGGGTGTGGCACACTGGTCGGTCGGTGCGCGACGGCCGCGTCTCTGCCACAGGGGAGACGACCCACGGCCCGCCGAGCGATCGGCCGCACACCGCTCACTGCCATCCCGGCGCCGCAGGGCGCCGACGACGACGCGCGTGACCTGTGGCACGGCGGGAAAGCGACGAACGATGTCCCACATCCTCGACCAGCTCGATGCGGCCTCCCTCCGCACCGACGTCCCGGACTTCCGCCCCGGTGACACCCTCAAGGTCAACGTCAAGGTCGTGGAGGGCAACCGCTCCCGCGTCCAGGTGTTCCAGGGCGTCGTGATCGCCCGCCAGGGCGACGGCGTGCGGGAGACCTTCACGGTCCGCAAGGTCTCGTTCGGCGTGGGCGTCGAGCGCACCTTCCCGGTGCACTCCCCGACGCTGGAGTCCGTCGAGGTCGTCACCCGCGGTGACGTGCGTCGCGCGAAGCTCTACTACCTGCGCAACCTCCGCGGCAAGAAGGCCAAGATCAAGGAGAAGCGCGAGTCGGTCCCGGCCAAGAAGGCCTGAGACCCCGCAGCACACGACGGGCGGCACCCCCACGGGGTTGCCGCCCGTCGTCGTCCCCGCCGCGACCGGGCAGATTCCGTGCGGACCGCGAGCGAGGTCGGTCGAGGCCCGCGCGACGTGGGAGAGTGACCCGGTGACGGATCAGCACGAGGCCCGCGCCGGCCACGCCGAGCACCGGGCCGCGGCACCTGCGGGGCGCAGCCGCGGGCCGGTCGCGTCGTTCCTGCGGGAGACGGCGATCA
>NZ_JBCLVN010000065.1:0-4187 GCF_039548315.1 Cellulomonas olei | reverse complement strand
GCTGGCTGACCGACCAGGACGTCCCGGAGACCAACGCCCTGCAGGACGTGCTCATCGTCATCGGCCTCATGCCGCAGCAGTCCGAGGACCACCTCATCAAGCGCGTCATCGGCCTGCCCGGCGACCGCGTGGCCTCCGCGGGCGACGGCTCGCCGGTCACCGTCAACGGCGTCGCGGTCGACGAGTCCGCCTACCTCGCACCGGGCGCGAGCCCCAGCGAGATCGCCTTCGACGTGACCGTCCCCGAGGGCTCGCTGTGGGTCATGGGCGACAACCGCCAGCACTCGGCGGACTCGCGCTGGCACCTCGGCGACCCCGGGGGAGGCGCCGTGCCCGTGTCCGACGTCGTCGGCACCGCCTTCGTGACGCTCTGGCCGCTCGACCGCATCGGCATGCTGCGGAACCCCGGCGACGTCTTCGAGGCCGTGCCGGACGCGTCGTGAGCACCTCCGTGAGCCCCGACGACCTGGGGTCCGGCGACCTCGGGCCCGGCGACCGCGGCGCGGGCGGTGCGCGGGGGACGGGTGGTGTCACCGAGGCCCGTGCGGGTGCGGCGCGCGCGCGGGCGGGCACGGTGCCGGCGCGGCGGGCCGGCGCGCGTGCGGCCGGTGCGCGGGCGGGTGCGACGGGCCGGGGCGGCGCGCCCACGTTGCGCGTCGAGCGGCAGATCCTGCGCGACGGCGTGCCGGCGCTCGCGTGCGTCGACGAGGTCGGGCGCGGCAGCCTGAGCGGCCCGGTGACGGTCGGCGTCGTCGTCGTCACGGCGGAGACCCGCTCCGCCCCGCAGGGCGTGCGCGACAGCAAGCTCCTCACGCCGGAGGCCCGGGAGCGTCTCGCGCCGCTGATCCGCCGCTGGGCCGCGTGCTGGTCGGTCGGCCACGCCGAGCCCTCCGAGATCGACCGGTACGGGATCATCGCCGCGCTGCGGCTGGCCGCGCACCGCGCGATCGCCGCCCTCACGGTCCCGCCCGCCACGTTGCTGCTCGACGGCAACCACGACTACGTGACGACGCCCGCCCAGGACACGCTGCTCGGGCCGCCGCCGGTGCTCGACGCGGTGCCCCCGGTGCGCACCATGGTCAAGGCGGACCTGCGGTGCGCCGCCGTCGCCGCCGCGAGCATCCTCGCCAAGACCGAGCGCGACGCGATCATGGTGCGACTCGCCGAGGACCACCCGGAGTACGGCTGGGCGGAGAACAAGGGCTACTCGGCACCCGAGCACCTGGCGGCGCTGCGCCGGCTGGGCCCGACGCCGCACCACCGCACGTCCTGGCGGCTGCCGCAGCGGGAGGCCGCGGGCCTGTCCGTCGCGGGGGAGGACGTCCGCGCGGCGGGCGCCACGGCCGGCGGCGCGCTCCCTCTCGGTGCGCTGCTCGACCCGCGGCTCGACGTCGCCGGATGAGCCCCGGGGCCGTCCCCGTGCGAGCACCCGCGCCCGGATGGGGGATGATGGGCCGGTGAGTGCGGAGGACCTGGAGAACTACGAGACCGACATGGAGCTCGCGCTCTACCGCGAGTACCGGGACGCGGTCGGGCTGTTCTCGTACGTCGTGGAGACCGAGCGCCGGTTCTACCTCGCCAACCACGTCGACCTGCAGGTGCGGTCCGCGGCCGGCGAGGTCTACTTCGAGGTGACCCTGGCCGACGCCTGGGTGTGGGACGTCTACCGCTCGGCGCGGTTCGTGAAGTCGGTGCGCGTGGTGACGTTCAAGGACGTCAACGTCGAGGAGCTCGTCAAGGCGGACCTCGACCTCGGCGGCGGGTCCGGCTTCACGCGCTGACCCGGCCCGCGCGGGCCTCCCCGGGCGTCACGCGGGCGACCGGTCCTCCACAGGGGGACCGGCGTCGCGTGGTCCCCACGGCCGTCCGTCGCGGCCGGACGCAGGGCTGCTCGCGGGCCACGCTCGTGCCCGGAGGTGACGCCGATGCGCACGAGGAACCAGACGGGCCGGCTCGGTGAGGGACTGGCGGCGGACGCCCTGCGGGCCGAGGGGTTCGAGGTCCTGGACCGGAACTGGTTCGGGCCGGGAGGCGAGCTCGACCTCGTCGTGCTCGACCGGGACGCGGACGAGGTCGTCGGCGTGGAGGTCAAGACCCGGACCTCGCGGACGTTCGGGACGCCCGCCGAGGCGGTGACCCCCGCGAAGGTCCGGAGGCTGCGGCGACTGCTCGCGCACTGGCTCGCGACGCACGACGTCCGCGCCCGTGGGGTGCGGCTGGACGTGGTGGCCGTCGAGCTGCGGCACGCCGAGCCGCCGCGCCTCGAGCACGTGCGGGGGATCTGCTGATGGTGCTCGGCCGCACCCGCGCGGTGGCGCTCGTGGGCCTCCGCGGACACGTGGTCGACGTCGAGGCGCACCTGGCGTCGGCGCTGCCGGCGTTCGCGCTCGTGGGGCTGCCGGACACCTCGCTGACCGAGGCGCGGGACCGGGTGCGCGCGGCCGTCGGCTCCACGGGACTGACGTGGCCGAACCGCCGGATCACCGTGAACCTCTCCCCGGCCGCGTTGCCGAAGTCCGGCCCGGGGTTCGACCTGGCCGTGGCCGTCTCGGTGCTCGCCGCCGCCGGGCTGGTGGACGCGGCCGCCGCGGACCGCGCCGTCCACCTGGGCGAGCTGGGTCTCGACGGACGGCTCCGGCCGGTCCGGGGCGTCCTGCCCGCCGTGGCGGCGGCGGTCGCGGCCGGCCACCCGGACGTCGTCGTGCCCGTCGCCGACGCCGCCGAGGCCGCGCTGGTGCCGGGCGCCCGGGTCACGGGGTGCCGGAGCCTGGCGGAGGTCGTGCGGCGGCACGGTGGCGCGGTCCAGGTGCCCGAGGTGGCGGCGGTGGCGCCCGACCGCGGAGCGGCCGGCAGGCGGCATCCCGTCGGCGACCTCGCGGACGTCCTCGGCCAGCCGGAGGCGCGCACCGCGGTCGAGGTCGCCGCCGCCGGCGCCCACCACCTGCTGCTGGTCGGGCCACCCGGGGCGGGCAAGACGATGCTGGCCTCCCGCTTGCCCGGCCTGCTGCCCGACCTCGGCGAGGCGGACGCCGTCGAGGTGACCGCCGTGCACTCGGTCGCCGGGACGTTCGACCCCTCCGGCGGGCTGCTGCGCCGCCCTCCGTTCGAGGACCCGCACCACACGGCGACGCCGGCCAGCATCATCGGTGGTGGCTCGGGCACGCCCCGGCCGGGTGCGGCGTCGCGGGCGCACCGCGGGGTCCTGTTCATGGACGAGGCGCCGGAGTTCCCCGCCGCCGTGCTCCAGACGCTGCGCCAACCCCTCGAGCACGGGGAGCTGGTCATCCACCGCTCGGGCGGCGCCGCCCGGTACCCGGCCCGCTTCCAGCTCGTGCTCGCCGCCAACCCGTGCCCCTGCGGCCGTGCGACCGGGTCCGGTCTCGGCTGCGACTGCACGTCGCTGGAGCGGCGGCGCTACTTCGGGCGCATCTCCGGGCCGCTCCTCGACCGCGTGGACGTGCAGGTCGAGGTGCCCCCGGTCGCCAGGGCCCAGCTCGCCGAGCCCGGGGAGAGCACGGCCACGGTCGCCGCCCGCGTCGCCGCCGCGAGGACGGCGCAGGTGGACAGGTGGGCGGGGACCCCGTGGCGCGTCAACGCCGAGGTCCCGGGGCGGGAGCTGCGCGACAGGCTCCGGGCGGGCAGGAGGCTGCTCACCGACGTGGACGACGCCGTCGACGCGGGCTGGCTCACCCTCCGGGGCGCGGACCGCGTGCTGCGCGTCGCGTGGACGCTCGCGGATCTCGCGGGGCTCGACGCGCCCACCCGCGCGGAGATCGGGATCGCCATGGCCCTGCGCACCCGCGGGCAGGCCGGCGCATGACCCGGGACGACGCGCCGCACGCCGGGGCCCCCGGGGACGCCTCCGCGCCCGATCGCGTGGCGCCCGCACCCGCCGCACAGGCCGATCCCGGCGGGGCGGCCGGGCAGGAGGAGCTGGTCGCACGCGTCGCCTGGAGCATCGTCGCGGAGCCCGGTGACGCGACCGCCGGAGCGGTGGTCGGTGCCCTCGGCGCCGGCGTCGCTCTCGGCTGGGCGGCCTGGGCGGTCGGCGTCGGGCCGACGGAGGGCGTGCGGCTGCTCCGGGCACTCGTGCGCGAGGCCCCGGAGCGGGCCACCGCGCGGGTCGCCGAGACGGCGGGCGCGGCGGGCACGACGGGCACGACGGGCGCGGCGGGCGCGGCGGGCGC